>URCX01000028.1 GCA_900546465.1 uncultured Bacteroidota bacterium
CAAGGAAAAACTATAATGGGTTCACATGCAGTACTAAACGAACACATCATCCAGCTACTTTCACCTATTACCGGGCAAATGGTTTTTACTCTGAAATCATATCTCATCGAACTGTTAAGTCCATTCAATAAAACAGAAGTTGAAGTTGTTGTTCCGCTGACAACATTCTCCGATTCCCAATCCTCTGAGAAGAGTTTATACTGATACTCGAAATTACTCTCTTCACTTGTCCATGTAATATTCGCTCCGGTTGTTGTAATGTTTGATGCAGCAAGAGCTGAAACAGGATAGCAAAAGCCTCCGTCAGGAGCAATATGGAAAATCACATTGGGTCTATAATTAAACGCAGAATTTGTAATCGTACCTGCGTTATTTATTGTAACAGGAGTGCCATCATTATAACTCACTACCGACATAGTATCAGTCGTTGAAGTTTGCCTGAATTTAACTCCACTTGTAGCATACCAAGAGCCGTGTCCATTTGTAACAGCAAGTACAAGATTGGTGCCATTATACGAAAAAGACGTTGTAAAATGGATTGTTACCCAACCTTGCGAAAGTGTAATAGAACCATCATAAACAAGTGTCAAAGAATCGGCAGGAACAAAACTTCCTTCTGACATTCGGTTACGGTTCGTATTTCCAAGGTAAATCTTGGCATCGTTGATTGTTTTACTTACAGAGTAGTCGTAATAGAAACTTATTGACTCTATTTGACCCGGTATGATTTCTTCCGCTAAAAACAACATCTGCGAATGCGAATAATCATAGTTGTTGTAAAGCGGAAGCATTTGTGTGGTAGTAGTTCCGTTTCCCACTGTGATTGGCACAGTTTGTGCCTCCATCTGCGTCAGCGATAACGCCATCGCCAACAGCATGAATAATAATTTCTTCATCTCTTTGAATTTTAATTAGTAGTCATTTAATTGTACTTCCAATTTGAATTTACGCAGAAAGCCGGAAATTATTGTATCTCCTACAAATTTCAGACGAAAAATCATATTGTCTTTTCTCCATTTTTATCCTTCCAAGAGCTTTTCTCCACAGATTGAGAATTTATATATATCTTTGCAATCGCATGGCAGAGACATGGTTTCGCCAATGTGTGTTGACACAGAGGCGAAACCGATAAGCCTCATGACTCTCCACAATAATGAAAAAACATAGTATTGTTTGCCGTAGGGGCTGCGGCGATATAAAGATTTATGTATATGAAAAGATTTATTTCTTTCGTGGCACTGTTTGCAGTGTTGGTTATGGGCTCATCGGTGTTTGCCCAGACAAATGGTTTATCTCTGCATTTGGGAGGCTCTCTGCCGGTGGGCAGTTTCGGCAAAACAGGAGAGGCTTTTATGGAAAAACATTCCGGCAATGGTGGTGCGGCAAAAGGTCTTAACCTCGGACTGAAACTTCAATATGGGATACCTGTTCCGATTTTGCCTTCCATAAGGCTTATGCTTACTGCGGATGTGATGTACAACGGTTTGCAATCCGATGTAAAGGATTTGCTTGAAAAGCCTTCCAAAGTGGCAAGTGATGTTTTTGATGTAAGCGTACCGAAGTACTTCAATATTCCTGTTATGGCAGGTGTGAATATTTCTCATTCCCTTTTGGGGGTGGTAAAAGTATTCGGCGAGGTAGGCTTAGGCGTTAATTTCAGAATGGTTACCGATATGGAAAGGACTTTTTCCGTTCCTACTTTGACAGGAGACACGAAAGATATACGGACTTCTGTGAATTTCGATAATGCACGTACTTTTGCATTCCAAGTCGGCTTGGGTGTTTGTCTGTTTAATCGTATAAGCGTAGGAGCTCATTATTACAATCTCGGTAAAACGGAACTCAGCGGTTCACTGTCCTCTCCGGAAGAAGCTGGTGCTTTGATTAACTCAATAGTTGATGAAACAGGAAAGTTTTCCAATGGTGAAATAGGAACTTCAATGTTTATGTTGAGACTCGGCTTCCACTTCTGATTTTCTTCAAATGCAAAAACAAAAAAGGATATGTCTTGAAGGCATATCCTTTTTTGTTGTCCTGTGGTCGTATTATTGTGCTTTGCAATCTTGTTGCCGTCAGAAGAATATAGAAACGGCGATTCGTTACAATGAAAACGGCACTTATTTCAATCGCTCGCAAAGGTTTGATTTCCCAATGGCTGAGGAGTGGTGGTGCAAATGCTTTTTCTCGTTTCGTTTTCTTGTGTTCTTTACTGTTTATTCGTTGAGAATTTCTCCTATCGGTTTCCGGAGAATGCTTTGCATGGCTTTCTTTATGACGTATGCTCCTCGCTTGTCCAACTTATAGGGTTTCAACCAACCGCCCATTGCTTGGAATGCTCCGGGTTCGCCTTCCTTGGCAGGGAAAAAGTAATCGGACATTTCTTTTTCCTCTATTTTTTTGCCGATATAAATGGTATCTATCTGGAATGCGTTTATTTCGGTTGTCAATGTTTGCAGTTTGGTTTCTTTGTCTTTTTCTTTTTTGGTCGGAACGGATTTATAGACGGCTCTTCCTTTGGCATCGTATGTTTTTGCAAAGAATTTGAGTCTTGCTTCGTTTTGTTGTAATTCTATAGGAACTCTTACCTGTATCGTATTGGTGAAGTTTTCTTTGTTTTGACAGCTTGCATAGTCGGGTTTATGGTCTGCATTGATTACGATGTAACCTGCGTTGATTATGTATTGTTTTTTATGCGGTACGAGGTGGTAGTTGTTGGTCAGGTCTTCAAAGGTCATGTATTCCTTGTAGTCTATATTACAGCTGTATTCGATGGTGTCTTTTGTATGTGTGATGTATTCCAAAGCTCCTTTGGGTATGGTTACCATCGAGCAGGCTGCCGTGAAGATACTGTCGTTTGCGGGATAGTAATAGTTATAGAACTCTCCGAGACAACCCTCAGGGTCATCTTCTATGAGTAAATGAACCTTACCGCTCAGGTCAATGCCGTTTTGTATTCTTTCATCATCGCTTTTTTTGTAGAGGTTGACCCATTTGAAATCAAAAGGCATTTTGTATTTTATGAAGTAACTCATTTCTCCGCTGCAAGAATGAGTATATGTTCCGGGGGTTCGCTTGATTATGAACTCCGACTCCTCTCGTGAAGCGAAGTAATTGAAAATCATTACGGCTCTGTCTCTTGCCAAGGAGGCATTCATTTCGTTTAATGGTTCGGCATCGTCATACGCTTCGATGGTCATTTTGTAGAACTTATTGTTCTTTTTATCGAAAGCGATGGAATAAATACTGTCCAAAATGTTTAATCCTGTTTCTGTGTAGTAAGCCGATGAGGGTTCAAAGCAGATGTATGCTTCTATTCTGTCAGGGTAAGGGTCAACGGGAGTTTGCGGTTTTTTGGTCGTACCTCGTTTCTTCTTCTCCGGTTGCGGAAGTATCATGAAATCACAACCATCGTTAGGAACATCGATAGTCTGTCCGTTAATTTCTTTTTCTCCGTTTGTTTGCGGATTTCTTCTATTTGCGGTTTGAGCCGACAGCCCTATGGTGCATATTACGGCAAGGGTAAATATAATATTTCTCATCATGTTGCTGTTGTTATTCATTTATCAGGTCTTTGATTATGCTTTCTGTTGTAAATCCTTCTGCTTGGGCGGAATAATTCAGAACTATTCTATGCCTTAGAACCGGTACTGCCACGGCATTCACGTCTTCAATGTCGGGAGAATATTTGCCCGTCAAAGCGGCATGACATTTTGCTCCCATTATAAGGTATTGCGAAGCTCTCGGACCGGCTCCCCATGAAAGATATTTTTTTGCTTTTTCGTTATTCGGTAAACTTAGTCTGGTTTTGCCGACAAGTTTTACCACATACTCATAGACATTGTCGCTGACGGGTATGTCTCTCACAAGAGATTGTATGCTGAGAATGTCTTCCATGCTGAGTATTTGCCTTACTTCTGCCGTCTTACCGGTTGTGGTACGCTTCAATATGTCAACCTCTTCTTCAAATGACGGATAATCCAACCAAAGCATAAACATGAATCTATCCAACTGTGCTTCCGGTAAGGGATATGTTCCTTCTTGTTCTATGGGGTTTTGAGTTGCCAATACAAAGAAGGGTTCCGGTAATTTATGATTTACTCCGTTTATGGTAACGCTGTGTTCCTGCATTGCTTCCAATAAGGCTGCCTGCGTTTTAGGGGGAGTTCTGTTTATCTCGTCCGCCAATACTATATTGGAGAACACAGGTCCTTCGACAAATTCAAATGCTCTGTCTTTATTCAGGATTTCGCTGCCTGAAATATCGGAAGGCATAAGGTCGGGTGTGAATTGAATACGATTGAAACTCAATCCCAATGTTTTGGCAATGGTATTTACCAAGAGCGTTTTGGCTAAGCCGGGAACGCCGACCAAAAGGCAGTGTCCGGAAGAAAACATGGCAATCAATACTTGATTGATAATGGTTTCCTGCCCTACGACTACTTTGGCTATTTCCTTTTTCAGCTCATTGCATTTAGCAATTAAAGAGTCCAACAATTCGACTTCCGAAGACATATCAGTTTACTTTTTCAACCAGTTCAACTTAAATTCACAGGATTGATAGTCCGGTATTATTCTTATGTACGTTTTGGCTATCCTTTTCTCTGCCCATTCCTTGATTATATCCAATTTGCGAGAGCTTAGGGCAGACTCTTGTATTTTCCCGTAATCCTCCGTAAGGCTTACTTTGTGAGCAGGGATTTTTTTGTTGACTTTTATCAGTCGATAAGCGTTTGCCGATTCTGCTTTGAATAAGACAGGTTTTGTTATCTCGCCTTCGTTCATTGCATTGAAGTCAACTTTGTCAATATTGCTCATTGTCTCGTTTATTGCGTCCTTTGTGAACGAAGCTCCTGCGGTATATGGGTTTATTATCAAGCCTTGATTGATTTTAGATTCGTCATCGGAATATTTGACGATGGCATCTTCAAATGTAATCGTTCCTTTTTCAATCTCGCTTTTTATACTGTCCAATTCTTTTTTTGCTTCAAGAAGTTGTGCGTCCGAAACTTTGGGTTGCAATAGGATATGTCTGCAATTAACTTGGTTTCCTCGTCTTTCTATCATTTGTATGATATGAAAGCCATACTGAGTTTCTATCACAGGAGATATTTCCCCGTCTTGTAAAGCAAATGCCGCGTTCTCAAATTCGCTGACCATATCTCCTCTTGAAAAGAAGCCGAGTTCGCCTCCTTTCTTGGCAGAGCCGGGGTCTTCCGAATAAAGGGTGGCAAGGGTGGAAAATTTACTTCCTTTCAATATTCTGTCTCTGTAAGATTCAAGTCGTGCTTTCACGGCGGCTTTTTCTTCGTCGGAAACTTTGGGTAATTTCACTATTTGTGAGAAAACATATTCGTCTTCTGTCATAGGCAGGCTGTCTTGCGGGATTGACTTATAGAAGTCGGCAACTTCTTGCGGTGTAATGGAAATGTCGCCTGTCAACTTGTTCTCTATTTGAGCTATCATTATGTTTTCTCTAATCATATCATTGTAGAATGAGCGTATTTCGCTTATGGACTTCTTCATCTGTCTTTCCAAATTTTCTTCGGAACCGTACATTCTGACCATATATTTGATTCTGTTGTCCATTTCCCTGTTAACTTCTTCATCGCTTACGTTGATGGAGTCCACTTCTGCCTGATGAAGCATGAGTTTATTTATAAGCATTCCCTCCAACAAATCACATCGAACCGTAAACGCATTCTCTATAATGCCATTGTTTGCTTTCTGTTGCAGAAGTGCCGTTTCCAATTCCGATTCCTTAATCATATTTTGTCCGACAACGGCAATAACTCTATCTATTACCTGAGGACTTTCCTGCAAACTGCTTTGTGCATTAAGATTTTTGCACAAGCAAAAAGCAAGGATTATAATCGGTGCAATGGGTGCGAATTTCGGCATTTTCATATCAATCATCTTATGCTTCTATAAACCTCTTGATTTATCTTGTAAGTATATTTGTTTCGTAAATCGTCTATCCATTCCTTTTCGAGCAGGCTTTGATAATCGGAAGTCGCCATTCCTTTACACTCTTCCAAGGTCTTTACTTCCGAAGAGACGAAACCGTGAAATACAAGTGCAATACTTCTTTTTGAAGCACTGATTGTATCTCTTATTACGCTGTTCTCTTTGAGCTCGGAATTATCCCAAACCAATTTATCGACAATCTTGTTATCTCCTTTCTCGAATTTGAACCATTTATGCGTAATACGCTTGTCTGCATCATTCTTTATCTTGAATGCTTTGGCTACTTTGTTGAACGTTTCTTCATCTCCCCAAGATTTTTTGACCGATTTATTCAAAACCTTTTCAAGAGTCTTGAGGTCTTTTTGTTCTGTATCGACAGACCACAAAGTAACCGATGCTCGCTTACCCCATTTGTATTTTTCTTTATTTGCTTCGTAGAAAGCTTTCAAGCCGATGGTATCTGTAATGGACTTATTCCAAATTATCTTATCTGTAATCGCAAAAATAAGTATGCCGTCTCTGAACTCGTCAATCGTTGCTTTCAAATCAGGATACTTGTCCTCCAATTTGCTATCCGCATAACTGATAACCTGTTCCAATACAATATCTTTGTACACACGTTCCACAAATTCCGGAATATATTCAGGCGTTTGTTTCCTTTGATAAGTTTCTATTGCCTTTGCGAAATCGATAACGGTATAGGAATAATCCCCTATCCTGAATAACTCTTCCTTGTCGTCAAAGTCGGAAGGCACTTTCCACTTTCCCTCGAATACGGAATCGGTAACTATCTTTACTATTCCCTCCAAACGAGCTTTGTTTTCTTTGAAGCCATATTCCTGTTTGGATTTCTCAACGAAAGACTCGACAGTCTTATAGCTTCTTTCATCTTTTGAAATCCGTTCTTCGATAAAATGTTCCTGCTGTTCAAAACTTGGCAAAGGTCGATACGCCAAAGGCTTTACTATATGCCAACCGAGTTTTGATTTGAAAGGCTTTGAAAGCTGCTGAGGTTGCAAGTTCTTTAATTGCTCCACATACTCGACAGGCAGAGTGCTTACCCTTTGATTGGAAAGTATTCCGCCGGAAACCGATGAATATTTATCTTCCGAATATGCTTTTGCAATACTGTCAAAACTTATTCCGCTGTTCAAATCCTGCCATGCTTTATTTATCAGAGCCTCGGCTTCCTCTTCCGAGTGCTTATCAAGCCCAATCCAAATGTGAGCAATGTCCATGGTACTGCAAAATGCCGGAATACGCTCATGCAACTTTATTATATGATACCCGAAACGTGTTCTTATAGGCATGGAAACATCTCCTGTTTTCATGGAATAGCAAGCTGTTTCAAAAGGATAAATCATGCTCATGGAAGTAAAGTATCCCAATGAACCTTTATTGCCTTTTATTACCGTATGTGTGTTATCGTCAAGCCTGTCTCTTGCCGATGGGTCATCGGATAATTCTTCTGCCAATTTCCCGAAGTCCTCTCCTGCCAATGCACGCTTTCTTATCTTCAATGCTTCGTTATAGGCTGCCAACGTATCTTCCGGTGTGGCGTTCGCAGGTATGTTCACAAGTATGTGAGAGGCGTAAACTATTTCTTTTGCCCTGTCGTAAGCCTCTCTTACAAGTTGTTGGTTCACCGAAGCGTCATTAAGATAAGGGGCAACCAACTGTTCCCTGTAATGCTTTACTTCGTCCAAATAAGATTTTGCCGTATCCAATCCCAGTTCACGAGCTTGAGCAAGTTTCATTTTGTAATTGATGAACAATTCCAAGTAATCGTCCAATTCGCTTTGGGGGATGATGCTATCTTTTGAAAGAGAATTTTTCTTGAACATACGAACAAACTCTCCTTTCGACACTTTCTCTCCTGCAACTTCCAATACAATATCATTATCGGTTTGAGAGAACACAGCCGATTGCAAAAGTACGGCTGCAAGGCACAGTAACAAGCGTTTCATGGTATGATATTAACGTGAATAATTAGGAGCTTCTTTTGTGATGGTTATGTCATGCGGGTGGCTTTCGGCATAACCTGCAGCTGTTATTTTTATAAACTTGGCTTTTCTCAACTTCTCTATATTTTCGCTTCCGGTATATCCCATTCCTGCCTTCAATCCTCCGACCATTTGATAAATTACTTCGCTTACAGTACCCTTATATGGCACTCTTCCCACGATACCTTCCGGCACCAATTTCTTTATATCGTCTTCCATATCTTGGAAATACCTGTCTTTCGAGCCTTGCTGCATGGCATCAAGCGACCCCATGCCTCTATATGACTTAAACTTACGACCTTCAAAGATTATGGTATCTCCCGGGCTCTCTTCCACGCCGGCAAGCAAAGAACCTGCCATAATGGTGCTTGCTCCGGCAGCCAACGCTTTGACTATGTCTCCGGAGTATCGGATACCTCCATCGGCAATCACAGGCACATTTCTTCCCTCCAAGACCTTGGCTACATCATATACCGCAGAAAGTTGCGGAACTCCTATTCCTGCCATTACTCTGGTAGTGCAGATACTTCCGGGTCCTATTCCGACCTTTACAGCATCTGCTCCTGCCTCTGCCAATGCCAAAGCAGCCTCTGCCGTTGCTATATTGCCGCAAACAACATCCACATCGGAATATTTGGCTTTCACTCTCTTCAAAGTATCTATCACATTCTTGGAATGTCCATGAGCGGTATCGACAACTATTGCATCTGCACCGGCTGCAACCACTGCCGCAATTCTGTCGTCCATATCTCTTGTAACACCTATACCCGCAGCCACTCTCAACCTTCCCAATTTATCTTTGCAGGCATTGGGGCGTTCTTTCAATTTTATGATGTCCCTATATGTTATCAAGCCCACTAACTTTCCCGATTTGTCTATCACAGGAAGTTTCTCTATTCTGTGAGCCTGCAATATATCGGCAGCTTGTTCAAAGTCTGTACCGCAAGGAGCAGAGATAACTTGCTTTGTCATGACCTCAACTATGGGTCTGTTTATGTCTCTTTCAAATCTCAAATCCCTGTTTGTAACAATGCCTATAAGCCTATCCTCCACATCGACAACGGGAATGCCGCCTATGGAAAACTCTTTCATCATTCGCAAAGCGTCCTTCACCAAAGCCTCTTTCCCCAAAGTTATAGGGTCGGAAATCATTCCGTTCTCTGCTCTCTTGACTTTCGAGACTTCCGAGGCTTGTTTTTCTATTGACATGTTCTTATGCAAGACACCTATACCTCCCTCCTGAGCCATCGCTATTGCCAATTTGGCTTCGGTAACCGTATCCATGGCTGCGGACACTATCGGTATATTAACCGCAATATTACGACTGAACATGGAATTAACCTTAACGTCTCTCGGAATTATTTCCGAATAAGCGGGAACCAAAAGCACGTCATCATAGGTCAGTCCCTCGCCCACAAACTTGTTAGAATCTGAAAACATCGCAAAATAAATTTGCGTGCAAAGATAAGAATAAAAACGCTTACGAACAAATTTCAAAGCGAAAAGCATTTTCAAGGAGTCTGATTGCAAACGGAAAGCCTGTGATTTTCCATGTAAAGCGACTGAAATTCATTCTGAAATCCGCACTCTTCCAAGCTCTTTCGGTCTTTTACCCGAAGGCTGTTCCTTATCTCTTGCTCCAAACGCTTGGCGAGAGAATTGCAAAGAAAGCGTATATCTCCAATCTGCCTATCAGCATGAGAGTTATGATAAGATATTTGGACAGACTTGTCAAGTCGTTATAAGAGAAGCCGTCGGCAAGGGAACCCATTACCGGTCCGATATTGCTTATGGAGGCTGCCGAAAGTGCAAAAGCGTGAGTGAAATCGTTGCCTGCCATGGTAAGCCCGATAACTCCGAAAAGGAAAATCACGAAAAAGAGAAAGAAAAAACCGAAGACAAGACTGACCGAACTGTCTCGCAAGGCTTTGTTGTTGTATCGTACGGGTATTATCGCCCGAGGGTGGAATACTCTCTTCATCGCAACGGGTATGTATTTCAAAAGAATGACGGCTCGAATGATTTTCAAACCTGTGGAAGAGGAAGCGGAACAGCCTCCTATGAACATTAGCAATACAAGTCCGGCTGAAACAAAAATGCCGAGATTATGGGCTTTCAAGTCGAAGCCTGTGCTGCTCAAAGTGGAGGCAACGTAGAAGAATGATGTCTTTACGCTTTGTAAGAAATCCATATTGCTGCGTGAAAGGAAGTAAAGTGAAAAACCTATACCGAAAGCAAGTGTCATAAGGCAATACATTCGCAGTTGTTCATCGTGAAAGACTCTTCTCCACTTGCCTCTTACAAACCATATCAACAAAAAGTAACTTATGCCGGAGAGAAACATGAATACCATGATAACGATTTGCGAATAATCCGAATAAGCACCTATATTACCGTCGGAAACAGAGAAACCGCCCGTGGAAATGGTGGAAAAGCTGTGACAGATTGCCTCAAAGAAATTCATCTCACCAAGAGTCAGCAGAGTACAGCAAAGAATGGTGAAAGCGGTATAAATGCCGAATATTCTGTAAACGGTACTCTTTATGTGCGGACGTTCTTTTTCTTTCTCTATGGAGTTGAACTCTGCATTGAAAAGGTTTTTTGAACCATCAGAAAAGTTCCTGACGAAAATAATTACAAGCATCGCAAAACCCAAGCCCCCTATCCATTGGGTGAGTGAACGATAAAACAACAGACCTTTTGGAACGGAGGCAATATTTCCTATTATGCTCGCTCCGGTTGTGGTATATCCGGAATAGGATTCAAAAAGTGAATTGACAAAAGAGAATTTGCCCAAAGTAAACATATAGGGCAATGCACCCAAAAGAGGAACGATAAGCCACATAAGCCCGACTATCAGACGTCCGTCCTTTTTCGATATCTGCGAAGTGAAATTTTTGTTCTTGTATGCGGTGAAGGCTCCGAGCATAAACATGACGGAACTTGCCAAAAGGAAGAAAAGTCGTTCCTTTTCGCCGTATATACAACTCACTACGCCGGAAATAAGAAAAGCAAAGCCCAAGAGCAGCATATTGTTGCCCAAAACGTAAAGAAAAATTCCTCTGTTGAGATTGCTTTTCGGCAGTCGCATTCGTTTCGACTTAGTTGAAAAGTTTCATAAGTTTGTTCGCCGATTCCGGTATGGTAAATGCCACAACCTTGTCGCCGGCTTGTATCTGCACATTGCCCCTTGCAATGTATGCAACATTGTTTCTGATAACTCCGCCTATGTTTACGCCCTGCGGCAAATCCAATCGCATTATTTGTTTCCTTGTTATCGGAGAACCGTCCTTGACAAGCACCTCGATAACCTCGGCATCTATTCCCGACAACCACTTGCTCGACGTTACGTCCGCCCCAAGGGTGAAACGTGCAATATAACTTGCGGTTATCAGTTTCTTGTTTATAATGGTGTCTATGCCTATCTCCTGCGATACATCTATGTAACTGACGTTCTCAACCAAAGCAATGGTTTTCTTGACCCCTTGTTTGTGGGCATGAAGGCATGAAAGTATATTGGTTTCCGTACTTCCGCTTACGGCAATGAAAGCGTCCGTTTCCCTTATTCCCTCGTCCATCAACAGAGATATATCATTGCCGTTGCCGTTTATTATCATGGTTCTGTTCAAGTCGTCAACGAGTTGGAAACAACGTTCTTTGTCTTTCTCAATCAGCTTGAGGTTCATGTCGTTTTGCAGATTCATTGCGGTACGTCTGCCTATACGTCCCCCGCCAAGTATCATGGCATTCTTTATAAGGTAATCCCTTTTACCTCCAAGCTCTTTTATCAACTCTATACTTGAAGGCTTGGCTATCAAATAGACCAAATCGTCTTTTTGATAGGAGTCCGAACCTACCGGAATAATGGTTCTGCCTTTGCGAATGATACAAATCGCTCTTGCCTCCAACTCGGGATACATTATTGCGACCTCCGCCATTGTCTTTCCGATGATAACAGCCTTTGAATCCAAACGCATCATATATACAGAAAGCAATCCGTTGGAGAAATCGAATATCTCGGTTGCGGTATTCCTTGTCAGCAGGTTGGTTATCTCCTTTGCCGCAATTCTTTCGGGACAAACCAATTCATCGACCCCCATTCCCTTGAACATGTTTCTGTTGGCTTCGTTCAGATACTCTATGGAGTTCACCCTTGCTATGCATCGCTTGGCACCAAGCCTTTTGCCAAGGATACATGTCATGAGATTGATACTCTCCTCCCGCAGAACGGCAATCAAAAGGTCGCAAGAACTAATGCCGGCTTCTTTCAAGGTTTCCATGGAAGTGGAATTGCCGGCTATGGTAAGCAAATCCGAATCGCTCTGCAACATATTCAATAAATCGGAGTGGGGATCCACCACTGTGATGTTGTGCCTTATTTTTGAGAGAGTGCGAGCCAAATGAAATCCGACTTCACCATCTCCCGCTATAATGATGTCCATATCAAATGAAACTGTTTTATCTTATCTTGATGACAAATCAATCGGCAAAGGTAGTTCTTTTCCGTAAACCATGAACCTTGCAAGCAGGCTTTTGATTTTGCTTTCATTTTTACGAAACGCCGATTCGTTGCAACTAAAAGGGCGTTTCGTAAAAATAAAAGGGCGTTTTAATTTCCCGAAACGGCGTTTCGTTTTCGGCTTTATAAAGCATTGATTTCCACTATCCGTTTATGCTTAGAATTGAAGGATTTTCCTTGCCGACTTTCTTGGGCAATTTCTTCACTACTTCGGAATAGCTGTGGCGTATGAGGCTCTTTATGAAATCGTCCGTCAGCATGCCGTGAGTGTTTATTTGATTCCAATACTTCTTGTTCATGTGCCATGCTCCGGTAATCTCGGAATATTTGTCTCGTAATTCCAATGCTCGTTCGGGATCGCACTTCAAAACGAACCAATCGATGTTTTCAAGGTCTGTCATGGCAAATATCTTCCCCATTATGCGGAAAGCCAAAGTCGTTTCGTCGAAAGGAAAATCTTCCGTAACCAAGGAAAGAGACAGACAGTAATCACGTATGCTTTCTATATTCATTTCATTCGACCTTATCTACATCATGTCCTGCTGCTTCGCAAAATCCATATAGGATTTCGAGAATTTAAGAGCGTCTTCTTTTGTGTAACGAACCTCCGTAAAGACTTTGGCAAGATTTTCCTGCTTTGACTCCTTGATGTATCCCTGTATCTGTGGCAGTTTTTCAAAGTCGGAGTACAGTTCTTCCAAACGTCGGGAATCATAATCCCTGTATTGCTCTTCGTGAACAACAGCCTCCAAAGGCAAACGCTCTGTCAAAGGAGGGCATTCGGCAGGATAGCCGAGAGTTATGGTGGTTACGGGGATTACATGCTCGGGTAATGCAAGCAAGTCGGCAATCGGTTGAGCCATATAAGTAACCGTACCCAAGAAACAAGCACCCAAGCCCATGCTTTCGGCAGCCGTAACCATTGCTTGCGAACAAATAGTTGCATCGACCGTCGATACCTGAAACCAAAGAAAGTTATTGTATCCGGCAACGGCTCCGCGCAATTCGCAATACTTGTGAAAACGATTTACGTCTGCACAAACAGTAAGCACAACAGCCGCTTCGGAGACTTGTTGCTGGTTGAAATGTAATTTGCGAAGGGCTTCCTTTCTTTCCTTTTGCCTTGTAAGTATTATGGAATACAGCTGCATATTGCCGCAATTTGAAGCTCTTATTCCGGCTTGCAGGATTCTTTTCAAATCTTCCTCTTTGATTTCCTGCTTTGTATATCTCCTTATTGTACGATGCGACAATAATTCTTTCAAATTCTCTTCTGCCATGATTATTCTCCTTTCTTTTGAGTCCTTAATGCTTGTTGCAAATGCAAAAATACGAATAAAGTACTAAAGTGCCTTGCTGAGTAAGAACAAACAAAGCGTTTAAGTGTTTAATATGACTAAACGGAACGACTTCACGAAATAATGTTCCGTCATTGTATCATTAAAATTATTCATCAATGAAAAAAACAATCTTATTCATGCTTTTTGCAATCTCTGTTCTTGCATTCGGCAGAGCAGAAGCCTGCACCGGCATCACATTGCGGACAACCAAAGGTCAAATAGTAACAGCCAGAACCATAGAGTGGGCATACACTCCTTTGAACGGCATGTACACCGTTGTGCCGAGAGGTTATACGCAACGTTCCTTTCTTCCCGACGGCTTGAAAGAGGGAATGGAATTTACTTCACGCTATGGCTATGTGGGCATTGCGGTGGAACAGGCAGAGTTCGTTATGGAAGGCATAAACGAAGCGGGACTTTCGGCAGGTCTTTTCTATTTCCCCGACTATGGCGAGTACGAAGACTATGACAGAACGAAGAAAAACAAAACAATAAGCGATTTTCAGCTTGTCTCGTGGATACTTGCGAATTTCAAAACGGTAGATGAAGTGAAAACGGCAATGAAAGACATACATATTGCCTCGATAGACCAACGCAGTTCAACCGTACATTGGCGGGTAACCGAAGAATCGGGAAGGCAAATCGTCATGGAAATAGTAGGAAAGCAAGTCCTATTCCATGAGAACGAACTCGGAGTATTGACAAACTCACCAAGTTTCGATTGGCATTTGACAAACCTGAACAATTACATCAATTTATTTGCCGGCTCTGCCGAAAACAAGAAAATGAACAATATTACGCTTCACCCATTCGGTGCAGGCAGCGGACTGCTCGGACTGCCCGGAGACATGACCCCTCCCTCACGTTTCATAAGAGCCGCCTTCTTTCAGGTGAATGCACCACAGTTGGAATCCAACGAAGCAACAGTCTTCCAAGCCTTTCATATACTGAATAATTTCGATATCCCGATAGGAATACAATTCGCAAACAAGGAAGAAATTCCTCCGATAACAAGTGCAACACAGTTTACCATAGCAAGCGATTTGGCAAACCGACGGATTTATTACAGAACTGTTTACAACAGCGAGCTGAGGTGCATAGACCTGAAAACCATACGCTTCGACAAAGTGAAATTCAAAGCAGAACCCTTGGACGAAACCCGAATGCAAAGCGTAAAAAACATAGTTGTAAAGTAAAAATCATATGGCATTCGGCTCTTCCGGAAGAGCCGAATGCCATATGATTTTTGAGGTGATGCTGATTTCTCAGAAAAAAAACGGAAATAAATGTTGGACGGTTCGGATTTCTTTTATATCTCTGCAGCGTTAAAATAGTATGTATTTAAATTAAAAAGAGATGAAGAAAAATACGTTTTTTGCTCTGGTGATGTTCATGAGCGTTATCGGAGCGGTGTTCGGGCAAACG
>URCX01000029.1 GCA_900546465.1 uncultured Bacteroidota bacterium
CTTATACTTGGAGGTGTGAAACTTGGAACATTTCATCAGAATTCGTTAAAGTAAAGCAGTGAAGCTCACGATAAATTCTCGTGAACTTTACTTGTTTGACGGATTAGGTGGTTCCAAAACCTTAACCTCAATAAGAAAAGAAAGTCCCACGTTTTTTTATGCCCGCAAGTCAGAGAAAAATCAGAAAACATATCGCCTTAGGGGCTTGGGTAAAACAAATTCAAAAAATATACAGATGGAAGAAAATAGATTAACAACAAAGACAACGGCTCCAAATTCTGTGGTTGCGTTGGTTTTAGGGATTGTATCACTTGTTTTCGGATGCTTTTTCGTAGGATTAGTTTGTGGTATAATAGGATTAGTCCTTGCAAATAAGGGTTTGACGAAGTATAAAGAATCTCCGTCTTTGTACAATGGATGTGGAATGCTAACAGCAGGGAAAGTAACCTCCATAATAGGTATAATATTTGGAGGAATTTATACTCTATGGTATATTATCTGGATACTTATATTAGGTTCTGCATCATTTGGATTTTCTGGATTATTCAACTAATCTGTTGGAAATAGTTCGTGTTTATACTAATGTTGCCTTGCTTCTATAAGCAATTATTCGGAATAAGTTGTCCGTTATGTGGGTTTCAACGCTCCATAGTTTGTTTGTTGCAAGGCAACATTTTTGATTGTTTGAAGCAATTCCCGCCTTTATTCTTTCTGCTTTTGACTGCAATAGTATCCTGTATTTGTTATTTGCGAAATAAGACCTTGAAATATACGTACATCAAAATACTATGGATAAGCATGTCTATAATGCTTATTGCAAATGCTATCTATCAAAATTTGAGAATGTAAGTGATGGACAATACTTGTTCAATAGTTCGAAAGACTTTGTTCGCCTTAGATAGAATTTTGATAGGAAGTATCCTTGAAATATCTACGAACCAATATTATATTAGAACATGCCTTTCGATCGGATTTGTCATTTTAAAGATTTGAGTAGGCAGAGGTAGTAGTGAAGATTCGAGATACTATTTTTATTGCAGGAATGAGAACACGCAGATAAATTTTTTATATTCCCGTGTCATTGCGTAGATGTGGTTGATTTGCTGCAGTGTGCGTTCAATCTTGCCTTTGGTAAACATCAGGTCTATACAACATTCTTTTTTAAGTTTGGAATGTGATTTGAAGATATGGGTTTATTACAATCGTAAAGTCAGCAAGAAAACCGAGACTCCGAGTGCAGAAGCAATTTCTTTATATCCGGCAAACTTTTCTTATCTTGCTTGTGTTCGTTGGGTTGTTTCTTGTTGCGGAGGAATTAAATTCTTTCTAAGACCAAATCAATCAAGTCTTCCATTGATTTGTGGTAATCTTTGCTGAATTTGCCTTCTGTGCGACCTGCAATAACATTGCATAAAGTCAATGTTTTGTGTCCTAACATCTTTCCAAGGGCGTAAAGAGCGGAGGTTTCCATCTCGTAATTTGTTACCTTGAAACCTTTATATGAAAAGCTTTTTAATCGCTCATCAATCGTCTCATCGGCAAGAGGAAGGCGTATTTGTCGTCCCTGTGGTCCGTAAAAGCCGGCTGCTGTTACGGTTATCCCTTGTTTCAAATCGCATGCCAATTTTTGCAAAAGTGTATTATCGGCTTCAAGTCCGTAAGGTGTCGGCAGCTTTTCTTTCCATCGTATCTCCTTGACGAATTTTTCTGTAAGTTCATCGCAGTTTATGCGTTCCATATCCTGATAGTAGTACGCCAAACCATCGGTTCCGATAACATAACGGGAGACTATGCAATCACCTACGTTCAAATCTTCCTGCAAAGAACCGCAGGTACCTATTCTGATGAGGTTCAAAGTCCGGTGTTGAGGTTTCAAAGTCCGCCTTGCCAAATCTACATTTGCACAAATATCAAGTTCCGTTACCACTATATCCAAGCAACCTACCCCCATGCCTGTCGAAAGAATTGTCAGTTGCTTACCTTTATATGTTCCGGTACAAGAGATTATTTCTCTATTGCTTGTTTGTGATATTATCTTGTCGAATCGCTTTGCAATAAGTCCAACTCTTGCAGGGTCGCCGACCAGAATAACGTTATCACTCAATGTTTGCGGATTTATTCTTATATGATATGGCGTTCCGTCGGGAGCCAACACCAATTCCGAGTCTTTCAGGTATGATTGCATAATGTACATTTTCATATTCAACGTTATGTCTTGTAATTTATTTTCTTTTCAGTCTGCGGGTTCGCTTTATTTCACTACCTTTGCAAACCCTTTTTCTCGGGAGAAATTCTAATTCTATGACAAGACAAAAAATAGAGATAATGTCCCCTGTCGGTTCTTATGAGGCATTATATGCTGCAATAGAGGCAGGTTGTAACAGTGTTTATTTCGGTGTCGAGGGATTGAACATGAGATCTCGTTCGGCGAACAATTTCAGCATAGACGATTTACGCAAAATAGCTTCCATTGCAACGGAACATGGTGTAAGGTCATACCTGACTTTGAACACCGTTGTTTACGATTCCGAGATGGATTACATGAAAAGCATTGTCAGAGCGGCAAAAGACAGCGGTGTAAGTGCAGTTATAGCAGCCGATTTATCGGTTATTCAATACGCCAACGAAATCGGTTTGGAAGTTCACCTTTCTACGCAATGCAATATAACGAACTGTGAAGCCGTAAGATTTTTTTCAAAGTATGCTGATGTCATAGTAACCGCAAGAGAATTACGTTTGGAACAAGTAAAAGCCATTACGCAATGGATAGAGCGGGAAAACATCAAAGGTCCGAGCGGAAGACGTTTGGAAATAGAGTGTTTCGTTCATGGTGCTTTGTGTATGGCTGTCAGTGGAAAGTGTTACATTTCATTGGATAACGCAAACAGCAGTGCAAACAGGGGAGCCTGCCTGCAATTCTGCCGTCGTCCTTATAAGGTTACGGATATGGACGGAGGTACGGAACTGATGGTGGACAATCAATACATAATGTCTCCAAAGGATTTGAAGACATTGGACTTTTTGGATAAAGTATTGGATGCCGGTGTCAGAGTTCTGAAAATAGAAGGCAGGGGAAGAAGTCCCGAATACGTCAAAGTGGTTACCAAGGTTTACCGGCAAGCGGTTGATACTTGGTTAAACGGAGAATGGAATGCTGCAAAACTCGAGCAATGGAACAAAGAACTCTCCACGGTTTACAACAGAGGTTTTTGGGACGGCTATTATCTTGGTCGTAAAGTGGGAGAATGGAGCAAAGGATACGGCTCTCAGGCAACCACGAAAAAGACTTTTGTCGGTACGATTACCAATTTCTTCAAGAATATCAGCGTTGCAGAGATAAAAATGGAGACCGGATGCTTACGAAGTGGCGATAAGATATATATAATGGGAGCAACAACGGGTGTATATGAGGATACATTGACCGAGATAAGGGTTGACTTAAAGCAGGTTGATAAAGCGGTTAAAGGAGAGATGTGTTCCATTCCTACGAAATCCGTTGTCAGACGTTCGGATAAAGTTTACCTTATTGAAGAAACAAATATAGGAAATGAGGAAATTTAATCTGCATTCGCATTCCTCTTTTTGCGATGGAGCAAATTCCTTAGAGGAAATGGCTCTTTCTGCAATAGATAAAGGATTATGTTGCTTTGGATTCTCGGCACATGCTCCCGTACCATTTGAAAACACTTTTGCTTTACAAACTCATGATGTTGAAGCCTACTTATCCGAAATTCGCAGGTTGAAAGAGAAATATGCAGACAAAATCCGCTTGTATGCTTCAATGGAATTCGATTATATAACCGACACCCTTGAAGACATCAGGCAAAGGGCGGAAGCCTATGACTTGGATTACCTTATCGCATCTGTTCATCAAGTAAAAGCAAAAGACCAAGACGGTATGTGGTTTATCGACGGAGGAAAACAAGCAACATGGGATAAGGGTTTAAGAGATGTATTCGGCGGAGATATTCGACGAGGCGTTGAAACATTCTATTCCCAGAGCGTAGCCATGATACACAAAGTCAAACCGGACATCGTAGGGCACTTCGATAAAATCAAAATGCACAACAAAGAAAGATTCTTCTCCCAAAACGATACATGGTATAAGGATTTGGCGATGTGGCTTATGGAAGAAGCTCTGTCGGAAGATTGCATTTGCGAAGTGAATACGAGAGGACTTTATAAGGGCAGAACAGATGATTTCTTCCCTTCGATGATGTGGATAAAGGAAGCAGCAAGAATGGGTTTGCGAATGACAATATCCACCGACTGCCACAAAATAGAAGAAGTGGATTTACTATTTGACCAAGCCGTTCAGGCAATGAAAGAAGCCGGACACAAATATATATGGCTCTTTGATGGAGAATGGAAAGCCGAGAAATTATAAACTTTTCACCTTTTCCATGTAACTATTTCCGAGAGAGTGCCGTAATAGAAACAGTTTTTCGTTTGAAATAAAAGCAATAATGAGACAGCTTAAAATCACAAAGCAATTAACTAATAGAGAGATAACCTCTTTGGATAAGTATCTGCAAGAGATAGGTAGATTGGAGATGATTTCTCCGGAAGGAGAGGTTAAACTTGCCCAAAGGATAAAAGCAGGAGACCAAATCGCCTTGGAAAAGTTGACCAAAGCCAATCTGCGTTTTGTTGTTTCCGTTGCAAAACAATACCAAAATCAAGGCATGAGCCTGCCCGACCTTATAAATGAGGGAAATCTCGGACTGATAAAAGCTGCTCAACGTTTTGATGAAACAAGAGGCTTCAAATTCATATCATATGCTGTATGGTGGATTCGTCAATCCATATTACAGGCTTTGGCAGAGCAGTCCCGTATCGTGAGACTGCCGCTCAATAAAATCAGCTCGCTCAACAAAATCACCAAAACATACGCCCAGTTGGAGCAGAAGTTTGAAAGAACGCCTAATGTGGGAGAAGTTGCAGACGCATTGGATATTCCTCTTGCCGAAGTGAGCGAAAATCTTCGCAACGGAGGCAAACACCTTTCCATGGACGCACCTCTTGCCTCCGATGAAGAGAATAATATGTATGACTTCATGAAGAGCGAAGACGCTTCCACCCCGGAGTCGGAACTTATGTACGAAAGCCTTAAAAAGGAAATAAATCGAGCCCTTTCAACCCTTACACCTAAGGAAGGTGATATAATAAAGATGTTCTTCGGATTGGAAGGCTATCCCCCTATGACACTTGACGAAATAGGAGAGAAGTTCGATTTGACAAGAGAAAGAGTTCGTCAAATCAAAGAAAAAGCAATACGCCGATTGAAACACACCTCTCGTTCTCAGATATTGCAATCATACTTAGGTTAACAATATGAGCATTATAGCAAACCGCCGTTTCAATTTTCTGAAACGGCGGTTCGGTTTTTTCTAAGGCCGTAAGAATTTTTCAATACGGCGTTTCGCTTTTTCGTCTCAGAAATAAGCGTCAAGAGTAATCCTTGCAAAGAGTCAGGAAAAGGAAAAAGAAGAATGCTTTGAGGAATTTTAATTCACATTCTCTTTCATATAGTGCCCGAAACTTTGACAAGAGGTGAAAGAAATCAGTGTTTTATTTGAAAGAGTTTCGTTCTTGTCAAGATATATTTTAGTTTTTCAACGGCTTGACACAACCGTTTGAGAAATAAACATTTAACTGAGTACTTGAGAAACAGTGGTAACAAGTTGGCAACCGTGCGATTTTCAGTGTTTTGCGATGCTATGCTGTCAAATAACTCTTGTCTTACAAAGATAATTATTTCTTTTTATTCTGCAAATTCGGAAATCAATCTATTACTCAAATCCGATAAAGACTTAATAAATCCCAAATTCGTATACTCAAAATTGTTAGTAAAACTGTTCCACTGCATGAATCCAAGCATGTGTTCACGGCTATTCTCGTCAACAAATGTTCGGATATGAGACATATGATATTCACTTGATAAAGTTTGAGTTAATCGTTCACTACTGCCATTGTCAATATTTACCAACAAGCCATATTTTGCACCAGATACAAGACAATAACCAACAAGTTGAGACCACTCACTTAATCCTACACTTTTTACCAGCTTTATTTCCAAAATTAACAGCTCAAACTTCTTGCCATCAGTAATTAACGCGAATATATCAAGACTTAAAGGGGGAATACGTTTTGCAAATTGTAAAGCACAGGAACACTCTATAGGATGTTCTTTAATGATTCGCTGTAAATTACTTTTTAATTCTCCAATACCCCAATATACATACAAATTATGATGATTACTTACCAAAAAATTACTCTTCAATTGAGTTTCTATGAAATCCTTTATTTCATCGTAATATGAAATTTCATTTCTCATTATTCAAATCGTTTTCTGTTATAGCTCTAATGCATAACTTGTATTCATTGTCTGTAGCTATCGATATTAAAGATTTATATACTCGAGGATTATTCGCCCCAATTAAAACGCCACGTCCGTTACCCATTATCACTAATGGTGTCAATAAATCGGGAATACGGACTTCGACTAACAAATTTATATTTAAAGACAAGTGATTCTCTATTAACTCTTTATAGCTTCCTTTTGTTCGTTTCCCATTTAATTCTTGTTCATTGGCAATGACATAAGCTATACCTTGTATTATTTCAGATATTGGATAACCTGTATCAATTCCATTGCCAAACATTACAGTTGAGTGATTAATCTTATATGTATCATAAAATGATTTGACAGAATAATGGCTGATATTGTACTTTCTAGTTGAGAGCAATTTATCCTCAGAAATAATTTGCTCTACAATATCTGAACTTTCTTTACAGAGTATCGGGAATGGAGTTATCAATGTTTCAGCATCAGAGAATAAGCTTTTTATAGCACTATAAGGAGCATGTTCACATCCCAAAACGGCGCAAACATGTCTATTATGCAAATAATGTCCTCCACGAATGCAGTCTGGTAATCTTGTATCATGTTCAGCAGGATGAACACACGATTTAGCCGCTCTAATTTCACGTTCTGGACAAGGTATTGCCTCGTGGACTTGGTGTTGCAAATTACGATTCTCTTTTAACGCTTTTGCCTTTGTTTTAAATGCAACTGCACCGAATTTTTCGTACTGGTCTATTTGCACTCGTAATTTAAAACCTTTATTCCATTGGCGATAATACGGATTATTCGTGCAATGGAAATTAGGATGATTCCATAGTATTTGGTCTGGTAAACAATTTATACTGTACAACAACCTACATAATTCACAGACAAATGAGAAGTTAAATCCCTTAAGCTCAAATGATAGTATTTGTACTTCGTTAGTGAAACGTCTATGATTCGGATTGGTACTTCCAATTGTATCTGCAAGTCCTGCTATGAACCTCCTTTTTAAATTATCGTCAACAAGGGATTTTACAATTTCGCTGATAGAAGCATTGCAACGCAAATCTCCTTCACACTGTATGCCATAAGACCGTAAGTCTGAAATTAATTCAGATAAATCTCCTTCACATATAACATACCAAATTCCACTTGGAGGAGTCTCATAACTAATGTTTATACTATATACACTTCTAAACAATGGACTTAAAAAGCCCATTATATCTCTTGATATATCGGATGCTCGTTGTGGGTTTGCTTCATATGATCCCCATTGTTTATAAGGCAGCCTTATTCTTAAATAATCTTCGGCATTACCAAAAACGCCACCGCCTATTATAAGGCCAAAAAGATATGCTTTATCTGTATTCATTAACATTATTTCTTTTGAAAAACTTGCTCCATAATAGCAAAAGCAATACTCTGTGCCAAAGAAACAGGTACAGCATTTCCTATAACCTTATACATTGCTGTGATGTTCTTGGGTGAATTATCTATAAACACAAAGTCATCAGGAAAAGATTGAATACGAGCAACCTCTCGAATTGTATAACGACGATTTTCTACAGGATGAATTATACCGCAGTTTTCGGGTTGTGCTGAAGCTGTAATAGTTCCATTTATTTCGTCCCGAGAGAAACGCCTATAAAAATTTGGAGAACGATATTTCTTCATATCATCTCTAATACGCTGAAAACGGGGTGCTAATTTTTCATATGGTACATCTTTCCATGAACCTCCTTCAGGGATATAATTAACCATTTCTAAAGCTTGCGGAGACAACACCCAATCAACCTGATTTTTAACCTCTTTAGGAATTTCTAATATATGTCTTAACGTTAAATTGTCTTTTTTCTGTTTAGGCGGAAATACAAATTTTACACCTAAATCTTTTTTTACACCAACAAAAAAGACCCTTTGCCTATTTTGAGGAACACCATAATCTGAAGCATTTAGCAACTTATATACGACATTGTAACCAATACCGTTCATTGTCGATAAATCTTCAATAATCACCTCCACCAAATTGCGTCCATCAATATATTTTGTGGACAATAACCCTCGTACATTTTCAAAGACGATAACTTTAGGCATCTTGTTTTTGATAATACGAAGACATTCTTTATATAGCATCCCTCTTGAATCAAAAACACCTTTTCTGCTACCAGCACTAGAAAAGGGCTGACAAGGAAATCCAGCAGTTAAGATATCTCCATCTGGGATATCTTCTTCGCCGACATTAAGTATATCCCGACCATCTATTTCTCCTAAGTTTAAAGAATAAACAGCCTGTGCATCCGCGTCAAAATCATTTGCCCACACTTTCTTAAACCCAGCTTTTTCAAAGCCGAGGTCAAGACCTCCGCAGCCCGAAAATAAAGATATGAGCCGCGGTGAGTTATTCGATTTTGACATATTATTCATTTCGTAATTGTATATTTTATAAATACTTACAGGTTGCCCCCCCACTATTGGTGTGATAGTGAGGGAATTACCCAATTTGCTGTGCAAAGATACAAATTTATCTCGGTTTTATGAATATATCAGGATACTTTTTCATTGCATTTTCACGCCCTTATATTTAACTTGCTGTTGTATGGGATGATGTATGTTCTGCAGTAGCCTATCGAATTGTTCCTTGAACCACTCTGTAATTGGCTTTCTTTCAATAGCAAGCACTAACTTCGTCCTGTCTGTCGGGTCTTTCACCACTTGGAAACCAGCCTTTTCTGTCGAGAATTTCCTTTTGTGTTCTTCCGAATAAAGTTCGCCTGCATATATCAATGGTCTGCCACTGACGAGTGTTGTGGTCTGTCTTTCATCGAATCCGATAAGGCGACATAGTTTCTCCATGCGCAGGAGTTCTTTCGCCAATGGAAACCAAGCGCACAATTTTTCGACAAGTCGTGTAAGCCTTGACACCTCTTTCTTAAGTTCGGTATCCTTTTGCTCTTTTTCTTTTATATGCCGTTGCTGCATCTCCCATATTTGTCGGCTGTAGTTGGTTTGCATAGTCTGTATCCTATCTTGCAAGGCTTCAATGGTTTCCTCGTGGGCGGCGACTTCCCGATGCAGGGCGGTGTTCTCCCTCTCCAGCGTCTTGACCTTGTTGCTCCCGAAAAGAGAACCGACACTTTCGGCTATGTTGGTCGCTGCGGTCGTGTCTGCGCCTTTCAGTTTCTCGGTCTGTACCTCTTTCTTGACTTGGCGGAGTTCTTCTTTTGCCGATTCTTTCTGCTCATGCAAATCCACCACTTCCGCTTTGAGGCTGTCTGCGAGTTTCTTTGTCTCGTTGTAATACTGTTGCGTGGACTTGTGCCGTGCCGTTGAACCATCTATGCCACGCTGCAATCCGTATTTCGCCATCGCAATGGCATAGGTATCTTGGTAGGACTTCAATTTCAGCCGTGTCATAATATCGTCTGCGCACAGCCTCACGGTGTCGGTCGGCTTCTTGCGGTATCTTTTTTTCGTCTGTTTCTCCCGTTTCCTGCGTTTTCGCTCTCCCTTGACGATGGGAACGAGCGTGACGTGTATGTGCGGTGTTTCCTCGTCCCTGTGCAGGTGAGCCGCCATGATGTTCTCCTTTCCGAACGTGTCGGCGAAGTATTTCAGATTGTCGGCGCACCACTCGTCCAAACGCCCCTCTTCCTCTATCCGCTTCATGTCCTCATGCGTTCCCGACACGTTGATGCGGATAGCCCGTACTTGGTTGCTTCCGATTTTGCGTGTCAGCCCCGCTTCTTCCAATCTCCGCTGTATAGCCGCCGAACGGTCTTTCACTCCGTCGGGGTATTCGATGAGCCTGCGGTTCAGGTGCGTGCGTGTGGGGTCGGCGTTCTTCGGTATGATGAAAGGCTTGGAATGGGGTGAACTATATGAGAAGTATCATGCGGTTTCTTACAATCAAGTTGCTATTCGGAAAAGAGTATCTGAACTTTATGCCGATGAATGTGTAACAAGAAAGAGAGGTATATTTGAATACGTCCTCGGAGGAGAGCAGAACCCCGTACTTCTCGAAATACGTCTGTTTGAGAAAAGCCACATCAAGACCCTCTACGAACGGCAGACGCAACAAGCAACTGCCGATGGCACAAGCAACTGCCCTATGTGTTCGCAAATGGAGAACAACAACCGCAACAGGATATACAAACTTGCAGAAATGGACGCCGACCATGTAAGCGCATGGAGTAAGGGTGGCAAAACAGACATCTCCAACTGCCAACTTCTCTGCAAAACGCACAATCGCATGAAAGGCAATAAATAGAGGGGAAAGAAGCGTTTTGAAGAAGTTGTTGTACATTTGCAAATGAATAACAATTATAAGCTTAGAGGATTATGCTTGGAGCTATAACTGCCAACATTATAAGCAGTCGTTGTCGCTTTGAGCCGACAAGAGATTACAACTTTGAATTATTGACCGAAAAGAATTGTTTCTCGGAAGGGGCTGTATGTACAATCGCTATTGCCGATGCTCTGCTACATGGACGTGATTTTTATGAAAATATTCAAGATTGGTTCAGACGCTATCCCTCGCAGCATAATCCATCGGACAAGGCGATTTTGGTAGGACTAAGCCCTGTGGCACATTGGTTTGAGCACAAAATCCGAGTACTTACCACCGCAGAAGCAATCGTTTCGGATAAATTCTGTAAAGATGAGGTGATGGCTGCTCAAACTATTCTGTTAGCTATTTATACTGCAATGAGGTTCAATCGAACAGGACATCAGAATGCAGCTCTTCATATAGATGAAATCATCAATAAGTGTGTGCAGTTCTCCGGTTATGACATCAACATCAGCAGGACTTCTGCAATGGAGCAATGTGATGGAGCAATGCGAGACATTGTAAGGATTGCATTGAAAATCATTAGCATGAGCAAGAACTTTGTGGATGCAGTACGACTTGCTGTTAGTCTTGGTGCAAATACTGACATTCTTGGTAGCATTGTCGGTAGCATGGCAGAAACAATTTGGGGAATACATTGGAAATTACGCTCCCAAATCGAGGAATACTTTCCTTCTGAGCTGTGTTTTGTCATAGATAATTTCCATCGTTCCCGTCAACGTTCATTTAAATCGCTTATCGATACTACATTCTACCAAAAAGACTATTCCGAAGCTGCTTGGGATATGCTTGATGAGGGTGAGCGAGAAGATTTATTACGTCTTGTCGATGAAGATAAGGACAAGTGTCGCAAACTGATGGCAGAAAGAGCCAAAGCTCGAGAGCAATGGTAATGTGTGCCGACATTGGCTTCAAATTATGGCGAACTATTGACAATTAGAAACGAGATATTAGAGGAAAGACTGAAAGCAAATTGTTTGAAAGTTCATGATAGTAGCTTTCAAAGGCTTTTGCAATGTTTGTTAGCAGTCAGTACCGCAGTTAATGAAAAGAAAGTTTTGTAAGTGAGTTTGAAACTCAATGGAAAAAGAATAGGAGGGTTGTTTTGTTTTCCCTCCTGTTTCTTTTGTGGACCTGCAGAGATTCGAACTCTGGTCCAAACAAGTAACACCTCGGCTTTCTACATGCTTATCCCGTCAAGTATTTTCGAGAAAAATCCAAGAGACGGACAGCCCGACTTTTCCTTATCTTCCTATGATTTTCGCCCGAAGTCGGAAGAAGCCTTCGAGCTATTTCCGTTTTGCTGCACCTCTGAACCCTCAACCACGGAAAAAGGTCTTGGAGAGATGTCCTGCTCGTTGCACTTTGCAACGATAAGCTTTAATCTACTGTGCTTCGATTAAGCGGCAAGAGCGTAGTTATCTTCGCCAATTAATGTTTTGTAACCCTGTTCAAGGCTTGTGTTACCTCAGCCTGCATGCTTACCGAACCATTAACCCTGCTGTCAAAACCAACCCAGGCCCGATTTATTTGCGTTTGCAAAGGTACAACAATCAACCGATTAGACAATGGGTAAAACAAAAAAATATTTTTTTCTTCTGAAATGTTTGGTAGTTCGCAAAAATGTCGTACCTTTGCAATCGCAAACAAGGCTGAGACCTTAGATAAGTTTGAGGGTTCGGTAGTTCAGTTGGTTAGAATACATGCCTGTCACGCATGGGGTCGCGAGTTCGAGTCTCGTCCGGACCGCCAACAAAGAAAAGCTTCGGGAATTTTCCCGAGGTTTTTTTTTGCGATGTAAATTTGTGTAGGGAATATGACTTTATCTCGGAAAACAACAGGCATTATTTGCGGAATAGCTGCTGCTATCTGCTATGGAACAAACCCATTGGGAGCTTTGGCTCTTTATGCAGAAGAATTTACTCCTTATTCCGTCCTTTTCTATCGGTTCTTCTTCGCAACAGCAATATTGGCAATAGTTCTTCTCTGCAAAAAGATTTCTTTCAAGGTCAGCCTCAAAGAATTATTCTACCTCGCTGCTTTGGGAGTTATCTTCGTAACTTCTTCCATAACACTTTTCGTCTCTTTCACTTTCATGCCCGCAGGAATAGCCTCGACGCTTTTGTTTGTACACCCCATAATGGTTGCTTTGATAATGGCAACTTTCTTCAAAGAAAAAATAAACTTTGCCGTGGTGATGTCGATATTACTTGCCTTTTGCGGGATAGCCATGTTGTATTATTCTCCTGATGGAATGGTGCTGAATACAACAGGAGTATTGCTTGTGCTGCTTTCCGCATTATCCTACGCAGTATATATGATAACAATAAATAAATCATCGATAGAAATTCCGTCTCTCAAACTGAATTTTTATGTTCTTCTCTTTTGCTGCATAACAGCATTTGTTGCTAACTTTTTTCTCTCCGACAAACCCATACAGAGACTTGAAAGCATAACTCAACTGTTGCATGCCTTGCAACTCGCAATAGTACCGACTGTTCTTTCGCTCTGTTTTATGACAATAGCTTTGAAACGAATAGGATCTACCACTACTTCCATAATGGGAGCATTGGAACCACTTACAGCCGTATTGATAGGCGTAATTATTTTTGGCGAGCCATTCTCAGTCAATTTGGCACTTGGCATTCTGCTTATACTTTGTGCCGAATTGATTATAGTGCTTTTCAGAGATCTCACACTTAAACGTTTCATAGGAGTTTTCAGAAAACACGCCAAGAGACGCTGTTGATTTGAGAAAGAAAGATACAGGGAGGCTTATGAGTTTGTTCTGTGAATAGGCTGGATATTTGAGGAATAGCTTATTCCTCTTTCAATTTTCTTCAAGTATTTTTTTAAGTTTCTCTGCTCCATAGTAGTCAAGTACATATAGAGGAAATGCACTGAGTACTGCTACTTTTGGACATTGCTGCTTTATGTATTTTTCTAACTGTTTCTCAAATATGGTACTCTGAGTTACTATATATGTCGGCATGGTGTAACTATCACTGACTAAATAGTTCATTTTGTAGACATGTGCTTTGATGAGTTCTTTCCATATTTCCGGAGTGTATTTTCTAATGTCATTAAATTTGTTTTTGTCTGAACTTTGTTTTTTGTAATGATCTTCTGCATCGCATGCTTCTACATCGCTACAGTTGTTTCTGTTCGAACAATTCTTTGCTTTGCACTTTACGATTAAATCTTTGAAAGATTCTTTATCTGTGTAATGACGAATTGCTTCTAACATCGGGTAACTCAAGAAAAGAAGTCCGTTTTCGGTCTCATTGTTGAAATATTTAAGCATTTCCATAATCTTTGAATCGTCAGCTTCTGTTGCATGTCCGTCATAATCAAAGAACAAATATATGCATGCAAAACTATCTTGATTATAGTCTTTGAGTGTTTCGTCTCGTCCTTTTAAGAGTGTAACGATGTCGATAGCAAAATTGTCATCACTCATTTGTTTGAAGAGTTGGTAAATGTCAGTTTTATAGACGCACTTGATAACAATTCTCTGCTTTTCAGAATCACCTTGCAAGAAGTGTTGTTTAAGCGATTCTACATAATTCCATTCTCGTTTGCCCTCAAATATGAAAAGATGTAGTTCTTTATTTGACATGGAAACCGTTTGCTTTGTAAATCTTTTCAATGTTATGCTCTTCGCGAAGTTCTTTTTCGGTGCATTGTGCCAAGGGAAGTATTTTGCGATTGTTCATAAGATAGAGACAGTCTGGACGCATCAAGTCATTGGTCATGATAGAAGTGTTGTGAGTAGTTACTATAAATTGAATGCCGCTTTGTCTCAATTTTTTTATCACTAATCTGGAAAGTTCATGGTGATAGAAAGCATCGAATTCATCGATAAAAACGAAAGATACTTCTCTTTGTATGTAGAGATACCAATAATAGAAGAGCATTAGGGAACTTGTGCCTGTTGACATGATGTCTGTTAGTAGAATTTTCTTTTCTCCGAAATTAAAGGCTATGTTTTTATTTCCTATTCCGTCTTTTACAACAGAGAGCGTGCATTCTATATTTGCTTCATTTAGAAAT
>URCX01000030.1 GCA_900546465.1 uncultured Bacteroidota bacterium
TTGCATATATGAGTGGACATTCGGAGACGGTCAGTCTCAAACTGTGAACTATGGCACAGAGGTCGGACATAAATGGAGTGAGTTGAGCGGTTATGATTTGATGCTTGTAGTAGAAGATACTGCAAACGGAGGTTGTAGGAGCAGAAATACGATAGATACCCGTATTCGTATGGCAACGAACCCTATCAAGACCGTGCAACGTCTGCCTGATATGTGTTCAGGTACGCAGATGGGATTTGTTGTCGGTTATGGTGCAAACAGTCAAATCATCGTTGATTCATTAGACTTCCGAAGAGGAGCTAAGGAAAGGTATGAAAACACTGTGTTTATACCCGATGGACCGAATTGCTTACATTTAAGCCCTACCGGTTGTTATGATGCCCCTGTTACATTTGATCAGTTTACTCCGGGAGCGACTGTCGGGCATGCAAGTGATATAATGTCTATCTGTGTGAATATTGAGCATACTTTTTTGGGCGATTTGGGTTTTTCAATAATATGTCCGAATGGACAAAGTGCCGTATTAAAGCATAATACCCGTGCAGGGGGTGCGGATTTGGGAATTGCAAATAATTCCACAACCTGTTCGGATAAATGTGATTCAGCTTGTAATCCACAGGGAATCGGTTGGACGTATTGTTTTTCCAACCAATATTTGACAAATCAGCGTGGTGTTATCAGTGGAAGTATGTCCTCTCCTGTCGATTCCACAAATACAGTCGATACAACAGGTTATTTCCAAACGCCTGTACAAAATCCTACGCCTGCAAACCCGAATGCCGGCTTACAGCCGTCAGATCAAGAAATCGTTGATTTGAATGGTTTGCAAGGCTTAGTCGGATGTCCTTTAAATGGTGAATGGTCGATAAGAATTTGTGATAATTGGGGTATAGATAACGGTTATGTATTCTGGTGGGATTTGGAGTTGGGACAAAGCAGTGCTGCAAACTGGGATTACCAAGTGCCGATAGATACGGTAATATGGTCGGGTCCTACTTTCTTCAACCAACTTTCCAGCACGTCTGCGGCTATCGCTCCTCCTATCGACAGTGTCGGTGATTTTATCTTCAATGTGAAAATCATAGATGACTTCGGCTGCGAATGGGATACGGTTTCTCCTTTGACGGTTGTACAAACGCCGGTTGTGAATTTGGGTGAGGATATTGCTTTGTGCGAGATGACAAGCGTACAACTTGATGCCGGCAATGAAACTCCTACTGCTTCTTACGTATGGTCGCCTACTGGTGAAACGACAAGGGTGATAACTGCGGCAGCCCCTGAAAATTCTGCTTCCGAAATTACATATACCGTATTGGTTACCGAGTATAACGGCTCTATTTACTGTTACGGACAGGACGATATAAAACTTATTGTCCACCCTGCTGCAACGGCTTCATTCACTTCCGATATTTATCCTTTGGAAGGCTGTGAACCATTCTCCTTCCAACTAAGGAATACGGCTACGAATGCAAATACTTTCGAGTGGACGGTGGGAGAGGAGACTTCTTCTTCGCCTGACCCGTCTTTCACATTCCCTTACGGAACTTATGATGTGAAATTAAAAGTAACATCGGAATTCGGTTGTCAGGATTCCATATCTTATCCTGCCATGATAAACGTTTTCAAACACCCTGTTGCCGATTTCGGCTGGGAACCTACCAATCCGTATGCTTCCGACCCTACTGCGAATATTGTAAACCTCACCAAACCGAAAGATCCTATCAATAAATATCATTGGACCATACAGACAAACAGAAACAACGCCTATGATGTGGATAACGTCTTCGGAGAAAACCCTTCTTACACATGGACACCGCAATCCGGTCAAAGTGTGGCAGGAGATTACAACATTCACTTGGACGCATACAGCGTTAACCTTGCTCCGAGCGGCTATATTTACGAATGTCATGACACCATAACGAGAGTGATTACCATAATCAACGATAACCTTATCTTTCCTACCGTGGTAACGCCTAACGGAGACGGTGTGAACGACGTATTCGTAATTCATAATCTGATAGAAGGACAAGCCTTTCCGGACAATGAGTTGGCTATATACAACCGTTACGGCAAGAGAATTTACTTTGTGCAGGATTTGAGGCACGAATCGGAATTCTGGGACCCTGCTGCAACAAACACTCCTTCGGGAACATACTTCTATCGCTTCATCGGACGAGGTCCTGTGAGAGATGTGGAATTTAAGGGTTCGATAGAGGTCATTCGATAAAAGAAACAATCCTTCAGTATAGAGAGCGAGTCAATCGATTCGCTCTTTTTTCGTTCTATATCGGGGCAGGCTCGTTGCTTTTTCGTACTTTTGCACATCATGAATAGAAAAGCTTCATTTTTAATGCTACTTTGCTGCATGCTGACAGTCTTGCATGCACAAAATTCCGTCTTCTTGCAGAATGCGGAGCAGGAGTTGAAGAGGCTGCAAGACACAATGTTCCTTGCAGGCAGCGATAACGAACGCTTCAATGCCAACGAACGTTTCACCGAAAAACTCGCCAACTGTCTCGAAATGCCGAACAGTTTCTCCTATCCTTTTGCTTCATTGAACAAAATCAGCCTATTGACTTCTCAGGATAAGCGTTTCCGCATATTTACATGGGCAATCATTTCTTCCGAAGGCAGTTACGATAATTTCGGTTTCATTCAGGCGAAGAACGAAGCCACGGACGAATATGAGGTTTATCCTCTGCTTGCCCGCAACAACGAAATCTATTCGCCCGAAGAGCAGAAGCTCTCCGATACTTGCTGGTTCGGAGCGGTATATTACGAACTTATCACTTCCAAATACGAGAACATCACTTATTATACCCTTTTGGGTTGGGACGGAAAGGACATCTATTCCAAAAGAAAGGTAATCGAACCCGTAACTTTCAAACATAATAGCGGCAGACCTACTTTCGGAGCCTCGGTCTTCTATAAGCAGAAAGCCTTGAAGCGGATGATTTTCGAATATGCTCCCGATGTGAGTTTCAACCTTAAATACGACAATCAGTATTTTGAAATAGGCGGAGTGAAAAAGGCAAAGAAGAAACGCATAGGCAAGAACAAACCCTTTGAAGTGGAGGAAAAAAAATTGGAACGTTCCAAGATGATTGTCTATGACGAATTGGAGTCCAAGACGGACGGCATCTCGGGCTTTAATCAACTGAACGTGCCGAGCGGAAAGGTATTGGGCTTGACCTTTGAGCGTGGACGATGGAGAGCATTGGATAATCCCGTGCCGCGAAACAAGAAGAAAAAAGACGAAGTAGATGAAGGTCGTTACGATTTCGGCAAAGAGAAACGTCTTTATTGATTTCCGAAAATCATAAGCCAATCATATTCAATAGATTTACTCTTATGTTCAAAGTTTGTGAGAAAAGAGGAAAAACGAAACGCCCTTTCGTTGGTGCTGAAACGCCGAAAGAATTTTCCGGAACGGCGTTTTATTTTCTTGAAACGGCGTTTCGGAAAAGCATTGTTTATTCGCTTGAAATCATGAGTGCATTTCCGGCTTTTCCTTATTGAAAACAAATCAGCATGAAACCATCTGACAAGAAACAAATCCTTGTTGCCATAAGGGTAATCGGCATACTGCTTACAATAGAGGCAGGATTTATGCTTTCGAGTCTCGTTCCGGCTTTCTATTATGCGGAAGGCGATGCCGTTGCCATATTGGTATCGGGACTTATTACGCTTTCCGTCGGTTTGACTTGCTATCTGAGCTGCCGAAAGGTCAGAGAAAACATCAATCGCAGGCTCGGCATTTTTATAGTCGCTTCCATCTGGATAATAATGACCGTTTTCGGCACACTGCCTTTCCTTCTCGGCGGATATATAAAAGATATAAGCTCGGCAGTTTTTGAAACCGTGTCAGGTTTTACCACAACGGGAGCAACCAACCTGCCGGACATAGAAGCCCTGCCCAAAGGCGTACTCTTCTGGAGAAGTCTGACGCATTGGATAGGCGGAGTGGGAATAGTTGTGATAGTCATCTCCTTTATTCCTTTCATAGGTGGCAGTGCCATGGCACTCTTCTCGGCAGAGAGTGCGGGACCCTCCAAAGCCAGAATATCGCCTCATATAGGCACAACGGGCAAAATCATCTGCGGAATTTACTTTGCCTTGACTGCAATCTGTTGTTTGGTATTCTATCTCTGCGGAATGAGTTTCTATGATGCTGTCAACCATGCCTTTTCCGCTATTTCCTCCGGCGGCTTCTCCACCAAAAACGCCTCGGCTGCCGCATTCTCGCCCCTCTTGCAATATATGATGATACTCTTCACCATTCCGGCAGGCATAAACTTCATTTTGATATATCACTGCGTCAGAGGAAAATTCTCCATGCTGAAAAAAAGTGAAGAATTTCGTGTCTATATGTTCGGAATACTTGCCGCAAGCATCTTAATCTTCATTTTGATATTCCCTCAAAGCCAAAGCATAGAACAAACATTCAGAAGTTCCCTCTTCCATGCCGTCAGCTTCTTCACCTCAACAGGATTTGTGGCAGATGATTACATTATATGGACAAAACCTGCCGTTTTAGCACTTGTATTGCTAATGATTTCGGGAGCGATGAGCGGTTCCACCTCCGGAGGCTTGAAATTGGTAAGAGTGATACTCCTTTACAAAAACGCCAAACACATCATCAGGCAAGGCGTTCATTCGAATGCCTGCATGCCTATCAAACTCGATGGTAAGATTGTACCCGAAAACGTGATGAATAACGTCATGGCGGTTTTTCTTATGTTCATTATGCTCTTACTTATCTGCGTCCTTTCACTTGTTTTCCTCGGAATGAACCCCGAAGAGGCTTTCGGTGCGTCCATTTCCTGCATATTCAACGCCGGTCCCGGTCTCGGAACATACGGAGGCTTCGGAAGCTATGCCTATATTCCCGTTGCAGCCAAGTGGATACTCTCTGCCGCAATGTACCTCGGCAGATTGGAGATAGCAACCGTCCTTGCCGTCTTCATGCCCTCCTTTTGGAAAAACTGATAAAAAGTTTTGCTCTTGTATGTAAGTATATGGGTTAAATATTTATGATGAATATCAAAAAAATACAATATAAAATAGCGAGAGAATAGTTGATTATGAGTGTCTTATGAAATGTGGTCTTAATTGTAAGGGAAAAAAAGAATACAAATTTGATATTATTGCTATTGTAATATGGAATAAATTTGTACCTTTGCATCATAAATATAGAGATACGAGCCTTGATGCTTATTCTACTTTTTGTTTAATAGTTGATATGCATATAATAATATTGAAAACTGTTAAATAGCGAAGTTAGTTCTTTGCTTTTGGGGGACGTATCGTGAGTGTGTAAATAATAAAATGTTTGATATGAAAGTAAAAAAATTAATGTTAGCTTTGTTCTTGCTCAGTTGTTTTTCTATGATGGGGCAAATAGATCTTAAAGAGTGCGAATATGATAAAAATTGGTACGTCTTGCCAGAAGGATCTAAGTATACGTTGAATGAATTTGTGAGTTCGTATAAAGAAACATATGGACTGTCTTTACTTGATAGTTTTTGTGTAGAAACCATGGACGCTGATAAAGAATTATTTGATAATAATTACAGCGTATATAAGTTAAAGCACGTGTTTTCAAAAGTTCCAGTAGAGAACTCTCAAATGATAGTATTTGTAAATAAAGGTTTTGTCGAATTCGCTTATGGTGAGATTTTGAATAATGTAGCTTCTTATGTGGATATAAATAGGACAAAAATTGAAAAGTCTTTGTCATTTGAAAAAGCAACGTCCGTTTTGAAGAATAAATTTGCTTGGGAGAGTGATGAGTTGGAATATTATATCAAGGATTTAACTGATGACTCGACGGCAACGTTTTATCCTACTGGAGTGGATTGCAAAATAAAAAAGATTGGTAATCAAATATACTTAGTAGATAATTGGTTCTTATCAGAATATGATGAGTTTAGTGGAATAAGATCTTTTAATGTTAGTGTTGACTCATACACAGGAGAGGTAGTTGATGTTGACGAAAAAAAATTATAATGGTATTGGAAATTGCAAAAATGCAGAGGTGATCACACTCTATTATGGAAGAAAATACGATATGCAAACGAAATATTTCGGTTTTCATACCTATGGGCTGAAAAATTGTAATAAAATTTCTTCTACAAATAGATTGAATTTATTCAGAAGTTCTTTTGGTCGTCCGTCATTCTTAACCGATAGTGATAATATTTGGACTTCTGTAGAAGAAAGACCTGTTACAACAGCTCATTGGGCAGCGTGTAAAGTTCAAGACTATTTCAAAAATTATTGGGGAATATCAGGACTTGGAGGAAATACTATACAAATTATTGCTGGTCAAAATTATGATGTAGCATCGTTTAGAAATGCATACTATTATGCAAGTAATAAAAAAGGGAAATACTCTATTATAGAATTGGGTAAAAATTCCTTAGGAAAATATTATTCTACTGTTGATATAATTGCACACGAGTACGCACATGGTATAATAAGTTATAGTTCTAAACTTGTAAATTACGGAGAAGCAGGTGCTCTAAATGAATCTTTTGCGGATATATTCTCAAATTTAGCAGAAAGATATGTTTTAGGAAGAAATAATTGGACATTGGGAGAAGATATAGGGGTGATAAGGGATATGGAAAATCCTATATGTAATTACTATAAGGGAGAAAATTGGATAAACACTAATGATATGCATAATGATAACGGTGGAGTTCATACTAATTCAGGCGTGCAGAATAGATGGTTTTATTTAATAGTTTCTGAAATGGGATTAGATAAGGCTAAAAAAATAGTTGTGTGGACAGAGAGGTTTTTACATCCGACTTCAAACTATAATGATGTTAAAACTTTGAGTATTATGTTTGCAGAACGTCTTTTTGGTCGTTGCTCTGACGAACATTGTATTGTGATAAATGCTTGGAAAGAGGTTGGCGTTTCTTCAATGTCATCTTCATGGTATTGCCATACTCCATACCATATAATTCCTCGTTTCATAGATTTTTCAAAGAAGAAGTTATTAAAACAAGAACAAATTATTGTTTATCCGAATCCTGCTTGTGATATTTTGAATATTAAATTGTTTGAAAAAGAAACAGTAGAAATCATTTCTATGAATGGAAATGTGGTAAAACATTTTGATATGGCTACAGAAAATATGCAGTTAGATATAAGTGATTTATCTAATGGAGCATATGTTGTTAGGGTGGGAAACAAATATAGTCAAGTTATAACAATAAATAGATAAGGAAATGAAGAAATTGTTTTTATTAACGGCAGCCGTACTGCTTGCAAGCCTTTGTTCCTATTCGCAAAAGGGTGAAAAGAAATTCTCCTTTGCCATTGTAGAGAACCTTTTACCTTTTGCGGATTTCGATTATGAGACCACTACGAACTCTTTCGATAACAGCAAATTGTTATTCAACTATATTCCTTCTTTGGAAGTGGGATTTGATAATACCTATTTTGCAAGCCTGAGATTCAAAGCCCTCATGGTGGATAAAAGAGTTGAAGAAGAAGGATTTACCTTGGCTAACAGCCTTCCGGCAAACTTGATCAAGGAACACAGCGGCTATTCGACATCAATGGTTCTCGGATACAATTTCACCAATCGTTCACAGGCACACAGATTTACGGCAGGTGTCATTTTAGGTTGGGTGAATGTGAAGACGAAATACCTTGCTTTACCTGCACAAACAAAGGATTATTTCCAATGGGGAGCCGAATTGGCGTATAAATACTTCCTTCCGGCGACAAATTATCACTTGGGATTTGGTGCAAGTTTCGAGTTCTCATACGCAAAGGATTATAATAAAGACCCTTATATCAATATGGCAAATCTAAGTCTTATTTATCGTTTTTGAAAAAGAAAACAGCTGCTTTGATTGCGGGGAATAAAAATTTTTCTTGATAAACGAGAATAGAGGAAAGTCGCAAAAGGGCATTATATGGATAAGATGAATAAGCGAATATGGCTATCGGGTTTTGCGATAGTCATTTTCTTTACGGCTGTTTTCGCTCTGCACGGACTTTTGCAAGAACCGGCTGTGCATACTCCGTTGAGACATCTTTTCAAGACCTATGAAGTAAGTACAGATGAGAACGGAGCTAAGTGCGTCAACAATTCCGATAAAGCATTCGAGAGGATAGAAGCCGGAAAGATGAATTCATGGGACGCCGAACACTATAAAAGAATTAAGGAAACGCTTTATACAACAGAGAGAATAGAGTGTTGGGCTTTCTTTCCTCTGTTTTCGTTGGTTTGGAGGGCGACAGGCTTGGATAGTTTGGGTATCGGCATTCTCAACTGCCTGTTGTTTGCAATCGGAATGCTGATAATGTTCAAGATATTCGAGAACAAATTGCCCTTATGGGGCTTTCTGCTTGTGCTTTGCGTACCCTATCTCGTCATATTCATGATGCCATATACCGAAGCATTGTTTTTTCTTTGCATAGCGGCAGGGCTGTACGGAATAATCAAAGAGAAATATCGGCTTTACTTTGTAGGCTTTCTGCTTGCTTCCATGACAAAAGCCTCGGCTTCGATATTGATACCCGTATTCTTGTTCGCAGAAATCATATCGGCAACCTATCACCGCAAACCCCTGTTTTTTCTCGCCCGATTCGGTAAAAGAATACTGCCTGTCGTTCTCGGGCTGCTGTGTGTCATGGTGTTCCAAAAGCTGAGAGGTGCAGAAAATTTCCATCAGTTCTTTATATCACAGAAGATATGGGGAAAATATCTGTCGCTTCCCACATTGCCCTTCACGGATTGGTCATCGGAGGGTAAGAGCATAACAGACCCTTTTCTCTTGCTTTATTTCGTACCTATGGTAGTTGTATTGCTGAGAGCCTTTCTTAGAGGCCTCAAACGTAAAGAAGAAGAGACAATCACAATTTGGCAATATACCCGCCTGATAAGTCTGCTCTTTCTGACGGGAAACATATTCACTGCACTCTTGACACAACACGGAGGACTTTATTCTCTTGCCCGTTATCTCTTGCCAACACCTTTCTTTGTCTTTTTGCTTTTCGATACGGTGAAAAACCAAAGGGAAAGAATATGGGAGGCAGTCTATATTCTTATAGGCTTTATAAGCGTCATATTGTGCATGCGTAACTTCTTGAAAGCCGATTTCGCGAGAACATGGCTTGTTATGCTCGGCTCCTTGCTTGCATTCTTTCATAGGAAATTCGGAAAGCGAGTACTCTATTCCGCACTTGCGGCAGGCATACTGCTCAATATTTGTTGGACTGCCTATATGTTCAACTGCTTTCTCCTTGACGCTTGGATATTTACGTAAAAAGACGGGAAGCAAAGCCGATACCGTAAAAAGAGAATATCCTTTCCGAGAAACAATGCAGCTTTTCCCGACAATCAAAACCCCTTGCATTGCTCGTGATAGGTGCGAATTTTGCCCTCGAAGCATAAAACAAAACAGGAAAACCTCTTTGGTTTCCCTGTCAATCGCCTTAATGCTTTGTTATCCCGTCAAGACTCGAACTTGAAATGTCTGAACCAAAATCAGATGTGTTACCATTACACCACGGGACATTAACCTGTAAAAACAAAAATTATGATTCTCTGCATATACAAGGGCTTCACAGCTCCTATCCTTGTTTGCGAATGCAAAGGTACTACCTTTTTCCGAATCCGCCAAGCCTTTTGGTCAATTTTTTTCCGATTTTATCAGTTTTGTTCAGCCATTTGGTTTACCTTTGCAGAGTAAAGCAATGTCGAAACCTATTATCGATTTTATAATTAGAGATATGAATTTTTCTGATAATCACAATGATAATACCATTCTTTCTGTTGCGGATTTGCATATTGCTTTCAAGTCCGGAAACCTTTGGCAGGAAGTTGTGAAAGGGGTGAATTTTTCTTTGAAAAAGGGCGAAACGTTGGGCTTGGTCGGTGAATCCGGCTCCGGAAAGAGTGTTTCCTCTCTTGCAATAATGGGTTTATTGGACAAAAACAATTCGAAAATAAGTCATGGAAGCATAATATTCAATGGCAGCACCGAATTATTACAGCTGAAAGAAAGTCTTTACCGACAATACAGGGGAAAGAAAATCGCAATGATATTTCAGGAGCCTATGACTTCGCTTAATCCTGTGAAGAAATGCGGAAATCAGCTTATGGAAATGATGCTTCAACATGAGAATTGTTCGAAAAAGGAAGCTCGCAACAGGACTTTGGAATTATTCAAAGAGGTTCTTTTGCCCGATCCGTGCAGAGTGTTTTCCGCTTATCCGCATGAGTTGTCTGGAGGTCAGAAACAAAGGGTGATGATAGCCATGGCTGTAAGCTGCAAACCGGATATATTGATAGCCGATGAGCCGACCACGGCATTAGATGTAAGTGTGCAGAAAAGCATATTGGAACTGATTGCCGATGTTCAGAAGAAATACGGTATGGGTGTGCTGTTTATTTCTCATGATTTGAACCTTGTGCATAAGATAGCGGACAGGATAGCCGTCATTTACAAAGGAGAAATTGTCGAATGCGGTGAAAAGGAAAGTATTTTCAACAATCCGCAACACCCTTATACCAAAGGATTGCTTGCTTGTCGTCCTCCTCTCGATTGTCGTCCCGAACGCCTGCCTACGGTAGATGATTACTTAAACGGCAAGGGCGTCAATTCTCGAACGACAGCCGCTGCGGACAGGCAAAAAGCTCATGCGGACATATACAAGCAGGAACCGATTCTCAGGGTAAAGGATTTGCGGGTTGAATACACCCTTTCAAAATCTTTCTTCGGTAAAGCTAAGAAAACATTCCGTGCCGTGAATGATATAAGTTTTGATTTGTACAGAAGCGAAACCCTTGGTTTGGTAGGCGAATCGGGTTGTGGCAAAACCACTCTGGGAAGGGCAATTATGCAATTAGTGGAAGCCGAAAGCGAGTCTATGTTTTTTGAAGACAAAGCCGTATCCCAATTAGACAAAGCAGGCTTGAAAGCTCTTCGAAAGGATATTCAGATTATTTTTCAAGACCCTTATTCCTCTCTTAATCCCAGAATAAGCGCAGGTGATGCAATAGCGGAACCATTGAAAACCTATAATGTCGAACATAAGAGGGAAAAGAGACGTGCCATTGCCATGGAAATGATGGAGAAGGTAGGTTTGAGCGGAGTTTTCTACGACCGCTATCCTCACGAGTTTTCAGGCGGACAACGGCAAAGGATTGGCATTGCACGGGCTTTGGTTCTCAATCCCAAGATTGTTATTTGCGATGAGTCGGTTTCCGCTTTGGACGTAAGCGTACAGGCAAAGGTGCTTAATCTCTTGGCGGATTTGAAAAAGGAATTGGGGCTTACATATATATTTATATCGCATGACCTTGCCGTTGTGAAGTATGTGTCGGATAGAATGATGGTTATGCGGAGCGGAAAGATGGTTCAAATCGGTGAAGCGGACGAAATTTACTCCAATCCGCAGGATTCATATACCAAAAGCCTTATAGAGGCAATGTAAGTGAAAGTCCGTTTGTTTTTTACTATCTGTCAGAGGTCGCCATCGTCCTGATGGAAATGCTTATATACCTTTTCGGCTTTGCTTTTACCTATGCACTGTCGCAATTCTTCCATTGAAGCAGTTGAAATCTGCTTTACACTGCGAAATCTTATCAAAAGATTTTGTGCCGTTTTCTCTCCGATACCTTCAATCTCGCAAAGCTCGGTTCGGAAAGTACCTTTGCTTCGTTTGTTACGGTGAAAAGTGATACCGAAACGGTGTGCCTCGTCTCTTATGTGCCGTATCACGTTCAGCGAATTGCTTCTCTTGTCTATATAAAGGGGGTATTGCTCTCCGGGAAAATAGATTTCTTCCAATCTTTTGGCAATGCCTATAATAGGAATACTGTTTTCCAAGCCCAAAAGGGCAAGGCTTTCCACTGCGGAAGCCAACTGTCCTTTTCCACCATCGACAATTATAAGATCGGGCAAGGCTTTGCCCTCTTCTTTCAGCCTTCCGTAGCGACGAAGTATTATTTCTCTCATGGAAGCGAAGTCATCGGGACCCTCAACCGTCTTTATATTGAAATGTCTGTACTCTTTATTGGAAGGCTTGCAGTTTCTGAACACTACGCAACTTGCAACCGGATAATTTCCTTGAATGTTTGAGTTGTCGAAACACTCCATATAATGAGGAGCTTTCGGCAGATGAAGGTCTTTCTGCATTTGTTCCACCAAACGATTGCTCCATCTCTCGGGGTCAAGAATGCTTTCCTGTTTGATTTTGTCGCTTTTGGCAAAAACGGCATTGCGATGGCATAGTTCCAAAAGTCTTTTTCGGTTTGCGTCTCCGCCTTCGGATTGTTTTACATAGTCTCTCGGCAAATCCAAATGCACAGGCACAACTATTTCTTCCGCATTCCATGAAAGCGTATCCCTTAACTGAATTATCGCCTGAGTGAAGAGTTCTTCCGGAGTCTCGTTCAGCTTGCAATCGACCTGCGTAGAGACAGAGCCGAGTAGGCAACCGCCGACCACTTTCATCGCATTCATCATTATGCCACGCTCTGTCGGAACATAGTCGAAAGCCTCTGTGTTCAAGGCTGTGTCGGAAAGGATTACCGTCTTTGAAGTATAACTTTCCAAAAGTGCAAGACGTTGTCGTATCTGCTCCGCCTGCTCGAATTTAAGTTCGTTGGCAAACTCCATCATCTGCTCTTTGAGTTCCCGCTTTATCCATGAGAAGTCTCCTCTCAGCACTTTCTTTATCTCATTTATGCTTTGCATATACTCTTGTTGCGAAATCAAACCTTCGCAAGGAGCATCGCATAACTTTATCTGGTAATTGAGGCATGCTTTATGCCTGCCCTTGGCAACGGATTCCAAACTCATTGCCTGTTTGCAGCTGCGATAGCGGAACAACTTCCTTATTAAATCCGTGATTGCTTTGAGTTGCTTGCCGTTGGGATAAGGTCCGAAATACAGAGAACCGTCTTTGTTGCGATGTCTTGTGGTAAACACTCTCGGAAATGCCTCGTTGGAAATGCAAAGCCAAGGATAGGATTTGTCGTCCTTCAACATGATGTTGTATTTCGGCTTATGCTTTTTTATAAGGTTGCATTCCAACAACAGGGCTTCCGTTTCATTGCTGACCAATACAAGTTTTATATCGGCAATCTTGCGAACCAAGACTTTCGTTTTTGCACTCTGGTTTCCGTCCTTGCGAAAATACGAGCTGACTCGGTTCTTCAAATTCTTTGCCTTGCCGACATAAATGAGTTTTCCCTCCTTGTCGAAGTATTGATATACTCCGGCAGAGGAGGGAAGTGTCTTCAAAATGGTCTCTATGTGCGAGTCCGAACGTCCGTCTTCTGTAATATCGGACATAAGCCTTATTTTCTACCCTTTATTTCCAAATCCGACTTCACAATCCGCAAACCCAACTCCATTATTCCCGTGGTTTCGTACTTCGTTCCCATGTTTACCAATTCCACGGTATAAAGTCCTTTCTCTGCAAGAGTGGTGTATTTCTTGCAAACCTCCTCTACGTCTATCAAGTCGCCGAGGGCATCGCCTGCCCAGCCTTTACCTCCTCTGTCTCTGAGGTTTATTTCATGCACACTCTCACGAGTGGAACCGGAAGGCGAGCTAATGAGCATTTTGAATTTTATTTTGTTCTCATTAACCTGCGGAGTGTGGCGTATCATCACCGAAATATCATAGCTTTCGTTCTCCTTGCTTATATCGATGTTCTCAAACTTCACACTCTTGCCCTCTTCAATTCTCGCCCATTTATAAGACGGCATTTCCTTATACTGCTTATACACATCGCCACTTCCGCAGGAGGAAACAAATAACAGTACCAAAGGAAGCAATAAGGCAATCAAACATCTCTTTTTCATTTCTCTATAATTCTTTCAAAGCCTTGGAAACATTATTCTCTATCCTCTGCAATACGTTCTCCGTATTTGTTCTTTGGAATTTCTCTCCCGTGATTTGTTCGTACAATTCCATATAACGTTCAGAGATTTTCTCCACTATTTCAGGCGTCATCTCAGGCACTTTCTCTCCTTGCTTGCCCTGAAAACCGTTTTCCATCAACCATTCTCGCACAAACTCTTTCGATAACTGCCTTTGTTTTTCACCCTTACGCTGCTTCTCCTCATAGCCCTCGGCATAAAAATAACGGGAAGAGTCAGGCGTATGGATTTCATCAATCAATATAATCTTGTCTCCGTCCTTTCCGAACTCGTACTTGGTATCCACCAAAATCAAACCGCGTTCGGCAGCAATTTCGCTGCCTCTTTGGAATAAGGCAAGGGCGTATTTTTCCAATAATTCGTAATCCTCCCTCGATACAATGCCCTTTGCTATTGCTTCTTCCTTGGAAATATTTTCGTCATGTCCCTCATCGGCTTTCGTTGTCGGCGTTATGATAGGCGTAGGAAACTTATCGTTTTCCTTCATGCCCTCAGGCAAACTCACTCCGCAAAGTTCTCTTGCACCGGCTTGGTATTCTCTCCATGCACTTCCGGCAAGATAGCCCCTTACAATCACCTCCAATTTCAACGGAACACACCTTATGCCCAATGTAACCATAGGGTCGGGAGTTGAAATCTTCCAGTTTGGAACAATATCCGCCGTAGCGTCTAAGAATTTTGCTGCAATCTGATTAAGAATCTGCCCTTTGAAAGGAATGCCCTTAGGTAAAACAACATCAAAAGCCGATATTCTGTCGCTGACAACCATAACCAAC
>URCX01000031.1 GCA_900546465.1 uncultured Bacteroidota bacterium
TCATTCCTTTTCGGAGAAAGTCAAGGCAGGGCAGTGGTTACGGTAAAAGAAGGAAAGGAGAATGATTTCATAGATATGCTGAACATTTCCGGTGTGGCATGTTGTGCAATAGGCAGTGTGAGGGCTGATGGTGAAATAAGCGTAGATGATGAGCCTTTCGGAAAAATTGCAAACTATCAATCGGCATACGATAATGCGATAGGTGATATATTGGATAAGTAAAGATAATAACGGATAAAGAATAGCAAAAAGAAGATGAAGAAGATAGTTACATCAATTCTATGTTGTGGAATTGCATTCTGTGCTTTGGCTCAGAAAGATGGAGGTTTGACTCCTGAAATGTTGAATAAGATAAAGCAGTCATACAAACCGACTGTACAAGACAAGGCGTTGAGAAATGCCGTTGCCAATAATAAGATTCAGGCATTGGCTTTGAATCTTGATAATGTGAACAAATACGATACTCATTTCTCGAACAGGGTAAACAGTCGTGGCATTACAGATCAGAAGTCATCGGGACGTTGCTGGATGTTTACGGGTCTGAATGTTATGAGAAGTGCTATGATTGCCAAATACAATCTCGGTGCTTTTGAGTTCAGTCAAAATTATTTGTTCTTCTATGATCAGTTGGAGAAAAGCAATTTGTTCCTTTCTTTGATTATAAAGCATATTGATGAACCTTTGGATAGTAAGGATAATGAGTGGTTGTTCAAAAATACTCTTTCGGACGGAGGTCAGTTTACGGGTATTTCGGATTTGGTTACGAAATACGGAGTGGTTCCTTCGACCGTTCAGCCTGAAACATACAACTCCAATAATACAAGGAAGATAGATGACTTAATTACATTGAAGTTGAAAGAATATGCCTTGGAGTTGAGAGCCATGAAAACGGAAAAGAAAGCAAAGGCAGACAAGTTGGAAGCTCGCAAAATAGAAATGTTGTCTCAGGTATATAAGATGTTGGTCTTGGCATACGGAGAACCTGTACAGGAATTCACATATACTTTAAGAGATGCACAGGGTAAGGAAATCTCAACGGAAACCTACACTCCGAAATCTTTCTATGATAAATATGTAGGCAAGGACTTGAAGAATTCTTATGTGATGCTGATGAACGATCCTTCGAGAGAGTTCTACAAGGTCTATGAAATAGAAAATGACCGCCACGTTATGGACGGTGAAAACTGGAAATATATCAATCTTCCTATAGAAGACATCAAAAAAGTAGCCATTGCGTCAATCAAAGACTCGACAATGATGTATTTTTCTTGCGATGTGGGTAAGTTTCTTTGCTCCGAAAAAGGTTTGTTGGACGTTAATACCTACGATTACGCTTCTTTGATGGGAACAAATTTCGGTATGGATAAGAAACAAAGGATACAAACGTTTGCCAGTGGTTCTTCCCATGCAATGACGCTTTGTGCTGTTGATTTGGACAAAGATGGAAAGCCAAAGAAATGGTTGGTAGAAAACAGCTGGGGAGCATCCAGCGGTTGGCAAGGACATTTGATAATGACAGATCAATGGTTTGACGAATATATGTTCAGGGTAGTAGTTGATAAGAAGTACATTCCATCGGATATTTTGAAGTATCTGGATCAAAAACCTATCGTATTGCCGCCTTGGGATCCTATGTTCAGTGAAGATATTGACTAAGGAATTATAGAGATATGAAATTCTGTAAAGCATATCTGCTTTTGTCGATGATATTTCTGTCTTCGACCGTTTTTGCTCAGGTTCCGGATAGCTTGTCTTTTGATTTTGAACAAACAGAAGAGTATTCCGAACAAGAGAATATGGAAATCTATGAACCTTCTGATGAAGAGAAAATAATCCAAGACGAATCCGATGCTGCAAGAGAGGCTGTCCTCCATACGGAAGACATTATGGATTACGTACAATACCTGCTTGATGCTGACAGCTTGGTAAATCATTATGCTGTTTATAAGGACGATGGCGTGATAACGGAGTATGTGAACTCTGTAATGTCAACCGATGAACTTGTAGAGAAGTTTGAAGTCATCGAGCAGCAAGGAGAGGACGCTTTCTTCTATTGTAAGGAATATATTTACAACGATAACAAAGCGTGGGATTATATTTACGAGCGATTGTATGGTAATGATGGAAAGTTGATTTACTTTGTGCGGCAATACAATACTTATAACTCCGGTTGTGCTGAGGTCGCATTCGAACGTTCCGAGTATTATTGGAACAAAACGGGCGAACTGATACGCAAAACCTACGAGATATATGATTCTCACAACACTCCTTTGGAAGTACAAGACTGTTGGATGGAAAGGGAAAACTATGATAAGATAATGGATAAGGATTCTTTTTTGTCAGGACACCATTTTCCATCGTCAACTCATGGAGATGAGGAACAAATTCCCGAATAGGTAAAAATGAAACTTATCATAGACAGAGGAAATACCCTTTATAAGGTTGCCGTTTTTGACAAGGACAAATTGGTTGAGGTAAGAACTTATCATGATTTGACCGTTTCGGCCTTAACTGCGGCTTTTCTGCCTTTTGATATAAAAAAATCCATCTTTTGTTCGGTGGGAGGAAGGGAAAATACCGAGATATTGAATTTCCTTAAAGAGAATAGCGAGTTCGTTTTCATGACAGAACAACTTGCTTTGCCTGTAAGGATTGCCTATAAGACTCCTTCCTCATTGGGAAAGGACAGAATAGCTTCTGTTGTCGGAGCTTCGCAAATCGTGGAAGGCAAACCGGTACTTGTGATTGATGCCGGAAGTTGCATTTGCTTCGATTACATTGACAAAAATGCCGTTTACCATGGGGGAAGCATAGCTCCGGGATTTGAAATGAAATATAAGGCATTGCATAATTTTACGGCAGACTTGCCGTTACTGAATTTGAAGAGCGAAGATGTCGGCTTATGCGGACAAAGTACTGATATGTGCATGCATTCCGGCGTTATAAACGGAACTCTGTGTGAAATCAGAGGGTTTATAGACTCTTACAGTGAAATCGATAAAGATTTGACGGTGATGTTAAGCGGTGGTAATGCCGATTTTATTGCGGAAAGATTGAACAGAAATGTTATTGTGGAAAAGCACCTTGTATTACAAGGCTTAAATGTCATATTGGATGCAAATACAAAATAGAATAAACAAGATATTGTGCTTATTGCTTGCAATAGGTACGTGCTTTGAAGTATCGGCACAAAATACTCTGAGTTCACCTTATACAAAATACGGAATAGGAGAGACAGACCTTTATACCAATGCCGTTAATGCTTCTATGGGAGGTGTTGGCTATGCAATGCAACGAAACAATGTGGTAAATTATAGAAATCCTGCTTCATACACAGCCATAGATACTCTGTCCTTTGTCTTTGATATAGGATTTTATACCAGTAATACCGCACTTAAATCCAATACTGCTAAAACAACCGGCAATGTAGGTGGAATATCTCACATATTATTTGCATTCCCTGTTCACAAGAGCTTGAAAATAGCAGGCGGACTTTTGCCTGTTTCTATGATAGATTTTACTGCCTCGGAGATAAATATTACAGATACGGCGACTATAGGACAATATAAGACTTCTTATTCCGGTGATGGTGGTATCAACAAAGCCTTTTTAGGCTTGGCATATCGACCTTCGGAGCGAACGGGAGCTTTCCATAACTTATCTGTCGGTATTAACCTTTCATATCTTTTCGGCAATTACTATCGCAATAAAACTTTATCCTTCCCCGATTCATCGGCTTATCTTTCTACACGCATAGAAAACAATTACAAAATATCTGCCTTTACAGCCGATTTCGGCTTACAGTATTTTCACCCTTTGAAAAACGGAGATATTCTCGGCTTGGGCTTATCCTATATATTGCCTGCAAAACTGCCGACAGACAATGAGTACAGACATTATACTTTCTCAAAATCAGGAACAACGGAAAGAATAAGAGATTCCGTGCAGTATAGAGACGAAAAAGGCGATATTCATTTGCCGCAATCCATAGGCTTTGGTATTTCATACGAAAAACCACAAAAGTTTTTTGCAGCCATAGATGCGACCTTTGCACAATGGTCAGAGTTCCGCAATCAGGGCGTTTATTATAAAGAAATACTGAAAGACGATTATCGATTAAATGCCGGCTTGGAATACAAACCGAATATATACGGAAACTACTTGCAAAAAATAAGTTATCGTTTCGGTCTGAACTATTCGAGCGGCATATTGGAGTTACGAGAACATAAACTATCACAATACGGCATATCTTTGGGCTTCGGATTGCCTATAAAGAAACAAGGAACCCAAATAAACATCAGTCTTGAATACGGGAAGCAAGGAACCAAAGAAAGTAATCTCATAGAGAAAGACTATTTCAGAATAGGAGTTTCCTTCTCTGCAAAAGACAGATGGTTTTTCAAACGTAAATATCAGTAAACAGTAAATAAATAACAGAGGTAAGAGAAAATGAAAAAAGCAATCTTCACAGCAACTGCATTCGCAGTTATTTTTGGAGTTGGAAGTATCAAAGCTCAAAGGTTCGGCAATACACCGGAAGATAGTTCTGCTTGCATAATGAACAATTCCCTTTATCAGGAATTTTACAAGCAAAAGAATTATAAGGACGCATACGAACCGTGGTCGCAGGTTGTTAAACACTGTCCGAAGTACCATATCAACACCTTCATCAGAGGAAACAATATGTTGAAGAATTTGATAGCTACGGCAGCCAATCCTACGGAGAGAGATAAATATGTAGATGAGCTTTTGGCTCTTCAAGACACAAGAACAATGGCTTTCGGAGACGAGGCTAATAACATAGCAGCCAAAGCCAAGATTTTGGCAGAGTACAGACCAAATCAAAAAGAACAGATATACAACTTATATAAGGAAGCTGCCGAAAAAGGCGGGGAAACCCTTGATGCACAATACTGCCCTTTGTATGTTGAGGCTACGGTAAACTATTTGCACTCCATAAAAGCAGGCAACGACCAGATGTCTGTTTTGTTTGATGCTTACGACTACGCTTCCGAAACTTTGGAACATATAGTAAAACAAAACAAACTTGCTTTGGCAAACCTTCAAGAGGGAGGAGACGCAAAGAAAATCAAAAAAGCTGAAACGGAATTGAACAATTCCACCAAGTATTTGTCGCTTACCGAACAGATGATAGAGCCTTTTGCTTCATGCGACAAGATAATCCCTATGTACGAACCCAAGTTCAAGGCAAATCCTGACAATATCGAATTGTTGAGAAAGATAACCACTACTTTGGATAGAAAGAATTGTACGGACAATGAGCTTTTCTTTGCGGCAACAGAGAAACTTCACAAAATGGAACCGACAGCAAAGTCTGCCTATATGATGGGAAAAATGTTGAATGATAAGAGTGAATACAAAGAAGCAGCAAGCTATTTGGAAGAAGCTGTAAGCAAGTTCGAGGATAATGACTCCAAAGCCAAGGCGTCCTATATGTTGGCACTTTGTTTGATGAATTCCGGACAATTATCTGCTGCAAGAACAGCCGCATATCAAGTAGCACAATACGACAAAACCTTGGAAGGAAGAGCGGTTCTTTTGGTTGCAAACATGTATTTGAAAAGCGTTTCATCTTGTGCCTCTCACGAAGGAAAGATTCGTGGAGCTGCATGGGTGGCTTATGATGAGGCGGCAAGAGCCAAGGCACTCGACCCGAGCATAGCGGCAGATGCACAAAAAGTAATGAACGCTGCTCACTCTCAATGGCCGTCAAAAGAAGACATGTTCTTCAACTCCATAAATCAAGGCTCTGCTTTCACGGTTGGTTGCTGGATTGGAAAAGGCACGACTGCACGAGCAAGATAATAAAGTGTTTATTCGATATAACAGATATTCAAAGAAACAAATACCAATGCTCCTTGCATCGGTGTTTGTTTCTTTTTGTTTTTTTCTTTCCTGCACCAAGGATAATTCCGACAAAGCAGCCGTAAAGCAGAACAAACTTCCCGATCAAACAATAAAGCAAGTGCATTTGACAAGAAGCATAAACGCCCGTGTCGATATAGAACTGACATCTCCTCTCATAGAAATATATTCCGGAGACAGTGCAAGAATGTGTTGCCCCAAAGGATTGGAAGTACTATTTCTCAATTTCGATTTAAGTCATAAAGCAAAACTTACGGCAAACTACGCCGTCAATTATGAGAAATCCAACGTTTATTACATTAAAGACAATGTCCGAATAATAGATTACAAACAACAGGACACCTTTTACTGCAAAGACCTTTATTGGATTAAAGACTCGGCACTGCTTCGCACAGACTTGCCGATACAAAGACACTCTGCCTCCGGCATAGACTTCGGAGACGGACTGCGAGCCAACGATTCCTTTGACAGCGTTATAATAAAGAATCCGCACGGCAGCCAAAACGTGGAAGACGATTAAGTCTCACCCTCTCACTTCCTTTTCAGCACATAGCATTGCTTCTTCAAAGGCTTCTTCGTAAGGAAAGCCGCGCCGCATAAGAAGAAATCCGCACATACCCTGAACCTTTCGTCCCTGTTAAGCCTCTTCCATAATTCGTTCATATCCCTATCGTAGTGAATCTCATTAAGAACCATTATACACTCTTCGCTGCAAAAAGGCATTATCTCTTCCATTTCCTCTCTTAAATTCCCGCTTCCGCAATCCTTATTCAAAAGAACGAAATCCACCTGTCCGATTTCCTCCAAAGCATTGCTCAATCCCTTGTCGCTGTTTGCACAAACAAAACTAATTTTCCCTATGCCCTTTCTCACAAATGCTGCTTCAAGGTTCCTACACACCTCATTATCGTATAAAACATTGAAAATCCTGCTCTCCTGCAAAGTTTTCGCAAAATAAGCCGCACAAACGCCCCCCTCATTACCCGCAATCAGTATTGTTTTCGGCTTAAAATAATCAAGGAAACGACACAAAAACAAAGCCCTACGGCTATAAGTCCGCAAATTGTTATGCAAACATGGTTTTGCCACTTCCTTTACCAAGACATCAAGCCCCTTATAATTTGACCTGTCCGAATTCTTCTGCAAACCCTTGGTAAATAAATCAAACATAAAAGGAGAATGTATCGAATACTCGTCCTTTGCATTCAGACGATAACGAACATAATTCCTCAAAACAAAACCATAATCCATAAAAACGCACATTTTCCGACACTGAAGCCGCTTGCTTTCCTCTGAGAATGCAAACGTAAAAAAACAAACTTTATTCTGAAAAAACGAAAGGCCGTTCCACCGAATTAAAACGCCTTTTCAAGAAATTCTTTCGCCGTTTCAATTTTGCGAAACGGCCTTTGGGTAAGAACCTAACAATCAATAGGGTTTTTCAAAGGCTTGGTACGTGGTTTTTTTCTTACCTTTGCAAACGGTATGTCAAGGAAGTTTTTTTGTTTTTTGTCATTTGTCGGCTTGTTTATCGCTTTATGCAGCGGGCAGGATGTGGACAGGCGTGAGGTGGAAGCCGTATTGCAACAGAGAGGTGAGGCAAAGGTGTTAGTGAGTGCCGAAAAGGCGGATTTGCAAAGACTTGCCAATATTGTGAGCTTGGATTACAGACATGGCGACAAATGGTTGGCATACGTGAATAAAAGACAATTCGAGGCTCTTTGCAAGTCCGGTTTTGCTTTTGAACTCTTGGAAGAAGAGAAGACGAAGGCGGCGGATATGGCTACTGATATTTCGCAAATGCAATCATGGAATCGTTACCCCACTTATGAGACTTATACTGCCATGATGCAGAATTTTGCATTCCAATACCCTTTTTTATGTTCTGTGGATACCATAGGCATGAGCGTGAACGGACGTTTGTTGTTGTGTTTGCGACTTACGGATAATTCTTACAATGAAAATCAAAAACCTAAGTTCTTTTACAGTTCAAGTATTCACGGAGATGAGTTGACGGGTATGATAATGCTTCTCAGGCTTGCGGATAGTTTGTTGTCGTCTTATCAAAGCGATGAAACTATAAGGGATTTGCTTTCCTCGCTTGAATTGTATATTTGCCCGCTTGCCAATCCGGATGGAGCCTATGCGGGAGGTAATGCAAGTGTTTCGTCTGCAACAAGATACAATGCCAATCATATAGATTTGAATCGTAATTTCCCCGACCCTGTAATGGGTAGTCATTACGATGGAGAACAATATCAGACGGAGACAATGGCATTCATGAACTATGCTCGGGTAAGGCGTTTCGATGTGTCTGCCAATCTGCATGGTGGAGCGGAGGTATGTAACTATCCTTGGGACTTTCGCACAAGTGAGGAAGGTTCGCATGCCGATAAGGCATGGTTCGAGGAAAATTGTTTGCAGTTTGTAAACGAAGTAAGGATGTATTCGCCTGCGTATTATTTCACAGATGTGAGTTATGACGGTATTACGGAGGGTGGAGATTGGTATAAAGTTTATGGAGGCAGGCAGGATTGGCATAATTACTTCATGAAGTGCAGGGAAATAACCATTGAAATAAGTTCTTCCAAGACTCCCTCCGCAGCTTTTCTGCCTAAGTATTGGTATTATCTCGGAAAAGCTTTGCCTTCATACGTTTCCAATAGTACGAAAGGCATTAAAGGAGTGGTGAAAGATAGTTTGAACGGAGAGGAATTGGACAGTGTACTGATAAAAGTGGAGGGTTTGGAGGGCGAAGAAGCGAGCGTTTTCTCGAAAGGGAACGGCTTTTATTTCAGAGCTTTGTCCGCAGGAGAATATACCTTGACTTTTTCAAAGGAAGGATATGAAAGCAAAAGCCTCAGCCTATATGTTCCTGCAAACGGCACCTCAAGTTGCGATGTATTGCTGAAAAGAAATCTTACATTTGATATTCAGCCAACCGAAACAAAATTACAGGCAGAGATATACCCCAATCCGAACCATGGCTGCTTTATATTGAAAACCAATGCAGAGGGACAATATCGCATACTCGGCTTGGCCGGCAATGTTTTGCAAATAGGAGAATTGCAAAAGGGAGAAAACACGGTGGAAACCAAGACCTGCTCGGCAGGATATTACATACTGCAAATTCTTCCGCAGGCTTTGGATTTGCAAAGCACAAAGCATATAATAATTGTGCAGTGATATGGAAAAGAAAGGCATAACAAAAATATTCATTGCGTCATCGATTGCTGCGGCAGGCTTGTTTGCAGTTGTTGTTCTGTATTTCGATTTATGCGATGAGGTATTTTGTCGATTGCTTTCAGCCTTTCTGCTTGGAGGAATATCGCTTGCAGTATTTATAATGCTTATTTGCAGTATGAAAGCCAAGAAAAAACAGAATGATTATGTGGATTCCATGGTGCATGAGCTGAAAACCCCAATCGCAGGTATGCAACTGATTTGCGAAATGTTGTCCGACAAAACCATAAGTCTCACAGAAGAGGCAAAAAACGGTTATATAGCTACGTTGAAAGAGGAAATCGACAGATTGAAACTGCTTGTAGGTAATATACTTTGCAGTTCCCAAACAGCTAAAATAAAACACTATGCTTTGAAAGACAGAGTACAGGCAAATAAACTGCTTGCCGAAGTGGCAGATTTATTTGCTCCAAGGATTGAACAGTCAAAGGGGAAACTAAGTGTGGAAGAGGATAAGTTGAACTCGGAACTCATGACCGATGAAACGCAGTTGAAAAATATTCTTATAAACCTTGTGGAAAACGCAATAAAATATAGCGGAGACAATATCGTTATAAATTTGTCTGCAAAGCAGGAGGGAGATTATTTTGTTTTCGAGGTGAAAGACAGAGGTATCGGCATAGCAAAAAAGAACTTGAAAAAGATATTCCGAAAAGCTTACAGGGTGAAAGCCGAGGGCGGAACTTCTCAAGTGAAAGGCTTCGGGATAGGATTGTTCTATGTTTATCGCACCTGCAAAGCCTTGAAAGGCGAAGTAAAGGTAAGAAGCGAAGTCGGCAAAGGCTCTGTGTTCTCACTGAATTTCCCGAAAGAATTGATAATAACGACAAAACAATAATACGAAAGATGAAAAAAACGCTACTTCTCATATTGACAGTGATACTAAGCCTTGATTTGTCTGCACAACTGCAAGGCGGGAGTGTAAGTACCGGCAAAGACAAAGCTGTAAGCACTCCATTCTTTGCAGCTTCCGCAGGTTGGACGTTTCCATACGGTGAAATGGGTAACAGATACAAATCCTTCATGAATGTAAACGCCGATTTAGGTTGGAAAACAGAGAGTAATTGGCTTTGGGATTTTCAGTTCGCTTTTCAATTCGGTTCGGATAATGTGAAAATCAAGAATGATATTTTGCAAGGAATGATGACCGATTCATCTAATCCGTTCATTATTTCTCAGGCAGGAACGGATGCAGGTCTTATTGCCTACAATAGAAACATAAGTTTCTCGCTTTTCTTCGGTAAAGTGATACCCTTGTGGTTTTCAAATCCTAATTCCGGCTTGCTTGTAAGCGTAGGAGCAGGATATATACAACATCAGATAATATACCAAAACACAATGGAGAAAGCTCCTCAAATCCAAGGTGATTACGCATACGGTTACGACAGACAAATGCGTGGTCCGATGCTTTCTGCTTTTGTAGGATATTTTTATATGAGCAAAAACAGTTTTGCAAACTTCTTTGCAGGAGTGCAGTTCGACAATGCGTGGACGAAAATGACGAGAGAATATCAATTTGATTTAAGGAGTGGAGACAGCAAATGGTATATAGATAGAATGTTTACATTGAAAATCGGCTGGATGTTCCCTTTCTTCGGAAGAGATGCCGATAAGATTTACTTTTAATCCCTGTTTATATGCGTATTGTCTATAATATAGGTATTGCAATATATATATTCGTTCTGCATATCGTTGCTTTGTTCAATCGGAAGGTCAAGACGATGTTGCAAGGCGAAGCAAGGTGCTTCGATACCTTGAAAACAATCAATCCCGAAGACCAAGTCATTTGGTTCCACTGTGCTTCACTCGGAGAATTTGAGCAGGGACGACCTCTTATTGAGGCATTGAAAGCGGCTGATACGAACTATAAAATACTCCTTTCGTTCTATTCTCCATCGGGATACGAGATACGTAAGGACTATTCCTTTGCGGAATGGGTCGTTTACCTGCCTAACGATACCGAAAGCAATGCCCGTAAATTCGTGTCTTATGCCAATCCGCGTCTTACGTTCTTTGTGAAATACGAGTTTTGGTACAATTATCTCAAAGCCTTGAAAGGCAGGAGGGTATTTCAGGTTTCGCTTATTCTTCGTCCCGATCAATACTTCTTTAAGCCATACGGAAAATGGTTTGTCCGTCGATTGGAAGTATTTGAACACTTCTTCGTTCAGAACGAACAGACGGTGGAACTTCTCGAATCGGCAGGCTATACAAATGTAAGTCTCAGCGGAGATACCAGATTTGACAGAGTGGCACAGATTGCGAAGAATGCCAAGCGTTTTCCGCAGATTGAAACCTTTTGTTCTTCGGGTGGGAAAATCCTTTTGGCAGGAAGCAGTTGGGAAGAGGACGAAGACATTATTGCACACCTGCCAAAAGAAATAGGATTGAAGTATATAATTGCCCCACATGTCGTTTCGGAGGTTCACATCAAGGCTTTGCTGAATTTATTTCCCGAAGCGATACTGTATTCCGAGGCGAACCGTCATGATTTGAGCAAGGCAAGGGTGTTGATTATAGATTGCATAGGCATTCTTTCAAGTCTGTACGGCTATTGCGACATTGCATATATAGGAGGCGGCTTCGGAGCAGGCATACACAATACATTGGAAGCTGCAACTTTTGGAAAGCCCGTTTGTTTTGGTACTAACTACAAACATTTTCAGGAAGCGGTGGATTTGGTAGAAAGAAAAGCAGCCTTTTGCATAAGGAATACGGAAGACTTAAGCCGTATTTTGAAATGTTTGTGCGATGACAAAGCATTCTATGAGCAATCTGCCAAAGCGGCTCTCGATTATACGAGGGAGAAAGCAGGAGCTTGCAAAATAATTCTTGATTACTTGAATGTTTAACTATAATCTCGACTATGCGAAACATCAAATACGCTTTTTTCTTACTCTTAATCAGTACTCTTTTCTTTGCGTGCAGTCCTACAAAGCATATAAGCAAGAATGGATACATACTTTCCAAGAACAAAATCGATTGTAACAGTAAATTGGTCAGTTCCTCCGATTTGAAAAACCTGATAAAGCAAGACCCTAATGGCACATTTCTTGGGGTCAAATGGGGTATGTATTTCTATTCTTTGAGCGAAAGAGGAGAGGATTCGACAGTTAATTTCATTTCACGCAATGTTTTCCGCAGATTAGGCTCACATCCGGTTGAACTAAATGAAAGACTGATTGGAGAAACAGAGGAGGAGATGAGAAAATTCTTGAAAAGCAAGGGCGTTTTCCAAGCAGGAGTAACGCATACTCTCGCTCCCGTCAGGCGTATGTGGGTTCCTTGGACTTCGTATAAGCATAGGAAAAAAGTAATATACAATATTGATGTGCCGGCACGGTATAAAATAAACGAGTTATTGCTGTCTGTCGATGACAGTGTGTTGAAACAAAAAGTAGAGAAGATATACCCCGGTACCGTAATCAGCCCGGGAAGTTATTATGACGAAGACAAATTAAGCCAAATTCGCTCAACAATTACAACAACCCTAAGAGAAAGCGGATATTATGCTTTCAACGAAAAGTACATACGCTTTGAGGTCGATACAAATTTGAATACCAACAGTCTGAATCTTACACTTGTGCTTTCCAATCCCGATAATACAGGGAAGCATAAGCCGTACAAAATTCATAACATATATGTTTATCCCGACTATTCTCCCTCTTCTTCCTCGGAACGTCCGCAAATAGTGGATACAAACGAAGTTCGGCATAAACCACATAGAACTGCCAAGCTCTCTCGTTTCTATTTCATTCGTACAGGTCATCAATCCATAAAGGATAAGCCCATAATGCGAAGCATACTTTTCCAGAATGGAGATATGTTTTCGCCGACCATGGCAAGGAATACCCGTAATGCCCTTTCTCAATTACAGAACTTCAAATATATAGACATATCTTTTTTCCCTCAAAGCAACAGTTCGACAGATACTCTGCCTTTGGACTGTCTTATAAGACTGTCAATGTCTCAGCCTATAAAGCTGACAACTTCTTTTGAAATGAATTTCTCTGCCACTAACAACAGTATAAACCTTCAACAAAGCTCAAACCTCGGTTCGGAGATAAATATAGGATTTTCTCACAGTAATCTACTTAAAGGAGCAGAGATTTTATCTGCCAATATCAAAACAGCGGTAGAGGTTCGCAGCGATATATTTTCTTCAAGCAAGGGAGAAAACCTATGGAATTGGTTTAATGCTTTTGAGTTGGGCTTTGATCTCGGGATAGAACTGCCGCGTTTTCTCGCCCCTTTCTCTACAAGACTTTATTCGATGAGATTTCGTCCGCATACTTCGATAAAACTCGCCTACAATATCCAGAGACGCACCTATTACAATCGCAAAATATCCACCGTAAACTACGAATACTCTTGGCAAAGCAGTCCCGCAAACAGCTTTTCTTTCAGTCCTCTGGAAGTGAACTTTGTGGATATGGAAATAACAGACGACAATTATGCTGCCATTATCTCAAAACTCGATAAGCGAATACAGTATCAAATGTCCAATCACTTGGTTACGGATACAAGATTCAGCTTCGTTCACAACGGACAGGCAACGTCCAAAACCAAAGACTTCAATTATATACGTACAAACGTGGAAGCCTCGGGTAATATCCTTTATCTGATAAGCAAGTTGTCGAAACAATCGAAAAATGCACAAGAACAATATGAAGTATTGGGTATCCCTTACTCCCAATATTTGAGAGGCGATTTGGATTTCGTACACTATCATACGCTCAAAAAGAGAACCAAGTTTGTAAGCAGGTTTTTTGCCGGTATAGGCTGGTATTACGGCAATGCAACAAGTCTTCCGTACGAGAAGAGTTTCTTTGCCGGAGGAGCAAACAACATAAGAGCATGGCAGCTTCGCGAATTAGGTCCGGGAAGCAGTGCATCGACGAACTTATACGATAAAACACAAACCGGAGACCTTACATTCGGTATCAATTTAGAGTATCGCTTTCCCTTATTCAGCGTATTGGAAGGAGCAACCTTCTTGGACGCAGGCAATATATGGACATGGAAAGGTGAAGATATTACTCCGGGAAGTTCATTCGACATAAAACGTTTCTACAAAGAAATAGCTGTAGGCATAGGCTTCGGATTGAGAATAAATATACAGTTTTTAATTTTACGATTTGACCTTGCTGCCAAGGTGTACGACCCTTCCCTTCCGGAGAAAGAACGCTTTATCATTCAGGACACTGATTTCAAAGACCTACAACTTCAAATCGGTATAGGTTATCCGTTCTAACGACCAAGCAAAGCACTTTTACATTTTGTTATTTCTTATTGTCTGTACTGCGAAAGCGTAAAACGGCGAAACTTATAGCCGACGCCCTTTCTTGAAAAGGGTAAAAACAAAAGGAGGATTTCACTTACATGAAATCCCTCTTGATGTAGCGGGAACGAGAGTTGAACTCGTGACCTCCGGGTTATGAATCCGACGCTCTAACCAACTGAGCTATCCCGCCATCTTC
>URCX01000032.1 GCA_900546465.1 uncultured Bacteroidota bacterium
TGAGTTTTCTATTGGAAAATCTTGATAAACCGGTCATAATAACAGGTAGTCAGCTGCCTTTGGGTATGATTCGTACCGATGGAAGGGAGAATATTATTTCTGCAGTTGAGATTGCTGCAAACGAACAAGTGCCAATAGGAGAAGTATGTATTTTCTTTGAGAATAAATTATTTCGAGGAAATAGAACAACGAAGTTCAATGCGGAACATTTCGAGGCTTTTTACTCTGGAAATTATCCTTCTTTGGCTAAGGTAGGAATAAACATTATATATAAGCAGCATCTCCTACGTCCGATTAGTTCCGAGGCTTTGAAGGTTTATGGAAAGATGTGTGACAGAGTAATAATAGTAAAAGTACACCCTGCTTTGAAGAAAGAATATCTTGAAACCTTTCTTTCCATAAAAGATTTACGCGGAGTTATTTTGGAAACATACGGAAGCGGTAATGCTCCTACGGCGGATTGGTTCATAAATGCAATAAAACATACTATTGAAAGGGGTATTGTCGTTCTCAATGTAACTCAATGCAAAGCCGGCAGTGTGGTAATGGGTCATTACGAAGCCTCAAGAGAGTTGTTAAATATGGGTGTTATTTCCGGAGGAGACATAACAACGGAAGCAGCTTTGGCAAAGATGATGTTCGTATTGGGCAATTACGAAGACGAAAAAACAATAAGAGAAAAATTGCAAGCCGATTTGCGAGGAGAAGTAACTAAAAGCATTTCATAATGGATTATGCCGATATTTTCAAGAGCTTTGCCTCTTTGAACATTCTGATTGTCGGGGACGTAATGGTCGATTCTTACTGGTGGGGAAAAGTTGAGCGTATTTCTCCCGAAGCACCTGTGCCGGTTTGTGCCGTAAAGGAGAAGGAAAACCGTCTCGGAGGAGCAGCCAATGTGGCATTGAATGTCGCTGCAATGGGAGCGAAACCTATTATTTGTTCGGTTGTGGGAGCTGATATGGAGGGTAAAATATTAAAAGATTTGTTTCGTGAACATGATATAGATACGGACGGATTGCTGTTTTCTTCCGAACGTTGTACGACTGTGAAAACAAGAATCCTTTCCAATAAATCCCAAATGCTCAGAATAGATGAGGAAACGGAATTGCCGTTATCGGACAAAGAGCAAGCCGAATTTCTGAAAAGGATTGAGGAAATCATAGAATCGAGAAAGCCGAATGCCATAATATTTCAAGATTATGACAAAGGGGTCATTACAGAGCAAATTATCGAACGTCTTGTTGCCTTGGCAAATGCAAAATCCATACCTACATGTGTAGATCCCAAAAAGAAGAATTTTTCATTCTACAGAAACGTAAGCTTATTCAAACCTAACTTAAAGGAGTTAAGAGAGGGATTAAAGACGGATATAGAAACTCCGGAGGAAGAAAAGCTATATCAGGCGGCACTTACATTGCACCAAAAACAGGGAATAGAAAAAGTATTCATAACATTGAGTGAATACGGAGTATTCATTGCCGATTTTACTTCTCAGGAACCGAAAGCCGAAATACAACCGGCATACTTGCGAAAGATAGCAGACGTGAGCGGAGCGGGCGATACGGTTATAAGTGTTGCAAGCCTTTGCATGGCATTAGGTTTAGATGCTTTTGAAACTGCCAAAATAAGTAATATGTCCGGCGGTTTGGTTTGCGAATCCGTAGGGGTGGTGCCGATAAATAAGGAAAAACTGTTGTCAGAATTATTAAGGAGCAAATAGAATGAAGAAATTGATTTTCTTTTTGCTGTCATTGCTGTGTTATGCAGGAGTTTCTGCACAGAGTTCTCCGCCAAATCTTCCACATTATGACAACAAAACCATACATTTCGGCTGCATACTCGGATATAACAGACTTTCCTCAAACATGATTGAGAAAGAAAACAGACGCTATCTTGATACCATCATGGGCTTCGACTCGGAGAGAAGCAACGGATTTCAACTCGGATTTATCGGAGATTTAAGATTGTGTGAGTATTTGCGATTAAGGTTTCTGCCATCGATAATTTTCAGCGACAGACGCCTGAATTACTATCTCAATAAGGATGGTAAATATATTGAAAGCAACATTCCCATGGAAGTAATCTATGTTGAAGCACCCTTGGAGTTCAAAATACAATCAAAAAGATGGAGAAACTTCCGACCTTATTTGATTGCCGGCGGTAAATTCTCATACGATTTGGCTTCAATAAAGAGAAAAAAAGCCTCTCCCGATGAAATACTACTGAAAGTGAACAATTCGGAATGGTTCTATACTCTTGGAGTAGGCTTTGATTTCTATTTGAATTACATAAAACTCGGAATAGAGATAAAAAGTTCCTATGGTCTGAATGATATTCTCGTTCACGGATACAAAACCATGTATTCGGATGTATTGGATAAAGTAAAGACACAAATGTTCTACATCAATTTCACTTTTGAATAAATGGAGAAAGAATTTGAGTTGCGATTGAAACCACACGAGGCTTTATCGCAGGATTGCTTAAAAAGAAAGATTGCATCTGCATGCCGATTGAAAGTACAGGATTTGGCTTATTTCAAAATACTTCGCCGAAGCATTGACAGCAGAGGAGAGCCTCGGTATTGTCTAAGAATACTTGCTTCAACCGAAAAGAAGAAAGAAATAATAGTAAAAGCCAAGAAATATCACGATGTTTCAAAGTCTGAAAGAGTGATAATTGTAGGAGCAGGTCCTTGTGGTTTGTTTGCAGCTTTGAAATTGTTGGAATGCGGCCTGAAACCGGTCATAGTTGAGAGGGGAAAGAGGATTGAGGATAGAAAAAAAGACATAGCCTTGATTGCTCGTAACGAAGAGTTGAACGAAAACTCTAATTGGTGTTTCGGAGAGGGTGGAGCCGGAACTTTTTCCGACGGAAAACTTTACACACGCTCCAATAAGAGAGGAAACATCGGTGAGGTATTGGAAACATTCGTCGAGTTCGGTGCCGATGAAGACATATTGATTGATGCACATGCCCATATAGGAACGGATAAACTATCAAGAATAATAAAGAACATAAGAAACAAGATAACGGAATGCGAAGGGGAGTATCACTTTAACTCTAAGATGGTGGATTTGTTGGTCAAGGATAATTCCGTATATGGGGTTAAACTTGCCAATGGCAGCACATTGGAAGGCAAAGCCGTCATTTTGGCTTGCGGACATTCGGCAAGAGATATTTATAAGTTGTTTGCCGAGAAATCATGGCTGATAGAATCCAAACCTTTTGCCTTGGGGGTGAGAGTGGAACATGCACAGGAGTTCATCAATCGTACGCAGTATCATACAGATAAGTATTCAAAATTGTTGCCTGCTGCAACTTATTCGCTTACTCATAACATTGGAGACCGTGGGGTGTTTTCTTTCTGTATGTGTCCCGGAGGTATGGTAATTCCTTCCTCTACGGAGAGGGATTGTTTGGTGGTTAACGGAATGTCTTCTTCGCTTCGCAACTCCCCGTATGCCAATTCCGGAATAGTGGTTTCTGTTTCGGAGAAAGATGTTCCCGAATACTTACATTATGGTGCTCTTTCATTGATGAGGTTTCAAGAAAAATGCGAACAAAAGATGTATTTCGACAGACAAATGGCTCCTGCACAAAGAATATCCGACTTCGTCGATAAAAAAGCTTCAACTTCTCTTTGCAACTCTTCCTATCCTGCCGGTTTGAGGTCGGCAGATATGAGCGATTTGTTGCCTAAATTCATTTCCAATTCTCTAAGGCAGGCTTTGGTTGCTTTTGATAAGAAGATGAAAGGTTTCGTCTCAAAAGATGCTTTGATGATTGGCTTGGAGTCTCGCACCTCATCGCCTGTCAGAATACCGAGGGATAAGGACAATTTACAACATTTGCAGTTGAAAAACCTATATCCCTGCGGTGAGGGTGCAGGTTATGCAGGCGGAATTACTTCTTCCGCAATGGACGGCATAAATGCAGCCCAAAAGATAGCCTGCTCAGAAGAATAATATCAGTTGAACATTCCACCCACGCCAACGATAGTTGACTGAGTTTGAGAATTTGTTCATTCCGAATGTGTAGTTGCCTGCAATTTCGAAGCGTCTGTTGAAATCGTATCCGCAACCCAATTTGAAACCGATGTCTCCACGATTATTGTTCTCAAACGTTGAGTGTTTTGTTTCTTTATTGTAGTTCTCGGAATCGGGTTTAAGGTCGGTCGTTTTACTTTTTCCGCCAAATCCGTAGGTATAATAAGGTGTCAGCGAAAGGAAAAAGCCTTTTTGTAATCTGTCATCACCGAATTTCAGCAGTAAGCCTGCGTCTATTTCAGCCAGCATGGCGTTCACGTTTAAGCGAAAACCATTTTGTATTTCATATTCAAAGCCTTTCTTCACAAAGGACAATGAGGGCTGAAAGTACAAATTATAGACCAAACGCTTCTCGGCAATAAGTCCGACTTTATATCCGAACTTTGATGTGCAACCCGATTTAATAGAAAGTTTATCGAAACTACCTCCTGCCTCTATTCCGTACTTCCATGGTTCTTTACTGCTTTTTACTTGCGATGATTGGATATACTGTGAGTTTGCAGAGAAGAATGCAATCAGTCCAAGGCATAGAAACAATATCTTTTTCATTTCTCACCCTCCAAATTCAGCTGATGTATCACTTTCAATAAACTCTCCCCTGAACCGATTCTATATCCTTCTGACAAGAAAAATATTTCTCCTGTTTTGCTTATGAAACATAGCAATGGATATTCATTAGAGAAATCGAAGCCTGTGGCTTTCAATATCTGCTTTTGAACACTTTTATGCTTATCTTGTACAAAGGTAGTTTGCTTTGGCAGGTTGGGATAAAGGCTGAGAAGTTTTGCATCGGGTGTTTTGGCAGTTGCAAACACTATGTCGCCACCCCATGTCTCCATATCGTTTTTTACGAGTTCCAAATCTGCCATAAGATGTTTCTCAGGCTCGGAATACGAATCCGTGATGGCTAATACCAATCCTTTTGCGTATTTGATGTCTTTTGTATTTGTGTTTTCGGTTGTTGTTTTGGAAAATAATTTTCGTAAGTTCACTTTTCCGAATGCTTTCAAATCGCTTTTTATTTCAGCCATGACAACCTCCACCTTGGCAGTATCGTTCTCCTTGACACTGAAATATTCTTCTCTTACATATATATTGCCGTCCGCATCTCTGTTGCCGCTCATCAATCTGTAATCTCCTGCCGCAATGCGGAGGGTTTCGGGAAATGAAGCGAACTTGGGATCGTATTCAAAATCCAATGTTTTGTATTCATTGCCTATAAGTCTTTGAAGTGTGAAGTGTGCATAATAGTCCGGTTTGATTTTGTTTTTCGTGGAATTGCTTACCGTTACAAAACCCATTGGTTCGATTCTCTCTTGCTCGAATTGAGGGTACTTCCAATCCTCAGTCGATGAGGTTTTGTACTGTGCTTTCCCCACTGCCCAGTCGTATCTCGCTGCTATTCCGAAACTCCTTGCAATAGTAACAAAGAATATTTCACGAGAAAGGATATCGCATTGTTTTAGTTTAAGTATGCCTGCAGGGGATATTTGAACCCCATAATAGTTTTCCTCATTGTTCAAGATGATATTTTGTTTTATCCAGTCGGCTATGCTTTGCGGATTTGCTATAAAGACTTCCGCTTGATTGGCAAAGTATTTCTGCAAAAAGCCTCTGTAAGGCGTTATTTTCTCTAACTGCACACGCGGATTGAGTACAAATTCCTGCAAAGCCTTCTCCTTTGCGGGGTAATTCTTATAGGCTTTCAAATGACTCAATACCACATCTGCTTCAACATCTCTCAAATCCTTTTCATACAACAGACTCAATATGTCTATCGAAAGCTCTTCACCACTTGCCAAAACCCTTTCTATTTCTCTGTAATTGCCCCAAGAATCATCTATAAGTTTTTCTGCCTTTTCCGCTTCTTCGTTTGAGGAAAATGAAAGGCCGTTTCGTGAAATTCTTTCGGCCTTTCGTTTTACTGAATCGGCGTTTCGTGGAAAGGTCTTCAAATAAGCCTCTCGTAAGGAGTCTTCATAATCGAAACGTTTCAGATTTTCAGTAACTTTTTCTCCCGAAAGACGCTTGACTTGTTTGGCAACAGGAGGGCAAATCTTGAATGTCTCGGTGTGAGAATTAAAAAAAGTATTTTGGAGAACAAGTTCTGCCTTGTCAGTTTCGGCTTTGACCAAAGCGGAAGCCGATTGATTGTCTTTTTTTACCCATATCATCAAATCCCCCAAGCCTGTAGTAAGACTTGCTACCCCGTTTGCATCTGTCAGAATCTTTGCTATCGGATAAAATTCCGCATAATTGTATAAACCGAAAGAGACTTGTGCATCTTTAACCGGCTTGCCGTTTTCGTCTTTGACGGAAATTTCCAATTTTTTTGTTGCAGCATAGTTCGACAACAGGTTTATTTTGTCGTAAAGTTTGCCTTCGTGATTTTTTTCCTCCTGTCCCTTATATTTTCCGAACACGGTGGTATGAACCATCATGGCTCTCTTTGCAGGGGCATCAAACCATGCTATATCAAGTTCCGGTTCCGGTTCACAGGCTCCGAGATGATGCCATTTGCCATCAATCCATACTTCCACCCAAGCATGATTGTCATCTGTATGAGCCCATCTTGGAGTATAGCATTGTCTTGCCGGCAGACCGACTGCCCTCAATGCCGTTACAGTAAGAGTGCTTTCTTCTCCGCAACGTCCCCAAGAGGTTCTTATGGTTGCCAAAGGAGATGAGGTTCTGCCATCGGAGGCTTTATAGTTTACTCTTTCATGACACCAATGGTTGACTTCCAAAGCAGCATCGTACATGCTCATGTCCTTTATCCTGTCTTTAAGGCTCTCAAACATGAACATTCTTGCCGTATCGAGGTTTTCGTTATTCACTCTGTACACCAAGACAAAATGTTTGAATATGTTCTCCGGAATTTTACTGCCCCAACTGAAAGTCTCTCTTGCTTTGATGGCATACCTTACCTGATTTAGGAAAAACTCACCCTCATAATCTGCCAAATCACTAAGAGGCATGTAATCGTAAAGGAAATGCAGATATTCGCTTTCCTGTTTTGTAAGTTTGTTGTCGAAGATTTTATTGTCTTTTCTCGGATTTTGAGCCGAGAGGTTGCAGAAGCATAACAATGCAACCATGCATAAACACAATGTCTTTCTCATGAATTAAAATAGAATTTGTTATTTACTCAATATTTTCTTGTATTCTGTTTCGTTATTCAGCAATTCGATTGCTTTTTTCAACTCATTATCATGATTTAATAAGGCTTCCACTCTGCCTTTTTGAAAATAATATCTGGAAACTATCTCTCCGAGAAGCAGAGTCTTTATTTCGTTCTTGAATTTGTAGATGTCGTTCTTTTTGTCTTCCGCAAGCTCGTTCTTTATCCGCTTTATTTCTTCCATGGTTGCGGCATTGACATGTTCTCTTTCGGCTACGGAAAGCAATGTTTCCATTGATTTCTCGCTTGCTGTGGTATAGCTGTAATCCTTATCTTTTAGGAAAGAAATAAAGTCCTCGTAAATCTCATCTGTTATCTCAAATTCTCCGGCAGGAGCTATTGATGGGTGCTTTCTTACAAACTCTGTGGCATAATCAAAGTAAAGATACTTGCTTATAAGTGAGATTGCAATATTGGAAATGTATTCGGGTTCTATGAAAACATCGGGTTCTATTCCCGAACCTGCATATACGGTTCTCCCGTTCTTGGTTTTGAAAGCTGTTTTCAAAGAATCAGGAATCTTTGTGGCTCTTCCATATTCGTCTCTATGTGAATAATCAATGGCTTGAATGCATCTGCCGCTCGGAATGTAATATTTGGATTCTGTAACTTTCATTTGAGCATTATAGACCAACGGAACAACGGTTTGAACAAGTCCTTTGCCGAAGGAACGTTCCCCCATTATGACAGCTCTGTCCAAATCCTGTAAACTGCCTGCCACAATCTCGGAAGCAGAAGCCGAAGATGCATCGATCAAAACAATAAGCGGAATATCAGGAGCGAAAGCCTTTTGTGTTGTTCTGAAAGTGTTGCTTTTGACAATGTCCTTCGCTTTCTTGCTTACGACGATTTGTCCTTTTTCGACAAAAATATTTACAATATCCACCGCCTCATTCAGCAGTCCGCCGCCATTTCCTCTAAGGTCAAGAACCAATGCTTCTGCCCCTTTGGCTTTGAGCTGTCTGCATGCTTCCAATACATTTTTTGCAGCATTCTTTGTAAACTCATCTAATTTGATGTAGCCCGTTTTATCACTCAGCATACCGGAATAGGATACGTTCGGGAGTTGGATTTCTTCTCGTTTTAATTTTTTGTCTATGCGTTTCCCGTTACGGTCTATGCTTATCTCCAGATCTGTTCCTGCCTGTCCTCTCAATTTCTCGCTGACTTGATCGCTGGTTTTGCCCTCACAACTCTCTCCGTTGATTTTCAGAATAACATCGCCTGCCATAAGACCTGCCTTTTGTGCAGGAAGATTTTCGTAAGGTTCGGAAATAATGGTTTGTTTGTTCTTATAATGAACCAAAGCCCCTATTCCGCCATATTGTCCCAAGAGTTGCAGTTTCACATTCTCCATATCCGACTCGGGATAGAAGTTTGTATAAGGGTCAAGCTTCAATAGCATTGCATCTATTGCCGTTTTGGTCAGTTCTCCTGCATTCAGCTCATCTACATAATTTGAATTTAGAGCTTTGAAAACAGAACCGAAAGTCTCTATGGCTTTGTTTATCTCAAAATAATTGTCTTCATTATTCCTCGTTTGAGCATAAAGAGAGCCGGCTATCGAGCAAATAATCATTGCAAAAAAGCAAATGGAAATCCGTGATGTCCTCATGATTTTAGATGATTTAATTTCGGCACAAAGATAGGCAAACGCCAAAGAAAAACATTGGGAAAACAAGTTTTTTTCTCAAATATTTTCATCTTCAGAATTTTCTTCCTACTTTTGCAAGTCGGAATTTACCGTGAAATCATTAACAATAACGATAAACAAAGTAGAGAGAAAATGGCTATAATTGGTAGAATCAGAAAGAAAGCAGGACTTGCTGTAGCACTTATTACAGTGGCAATTCTGGCATTTATTTTCAGTGATTTATGGAAACGCAATGCCGGAGACAGACCAACAAAATTAGCAACTGTGAATGGCGTGGATATTTCATTTGCCGAGTATGAAAGAGCAGTGAAAAATGCGGAAGATAACATGAAACAGCAATATGGTATTGCAAATCTTTCACAGGAACAAAGTTTCGCTGCAAAGCAACAAGCATATCAAAGTTTGCTTTCTCAGAAACTATTGCATCAGGAATGCCTTAACTTAGGTCTTGGAGTGTCTGAGGATGAGATGAACGACATGTTCTTTGGCGATTTCATACCTGTAATTGTAAGACAAAACTTTTCCGATCCAAAGACAGGACAATACAATTCTCAGGCGATAAAACAATACATTGCTCAATTCGATAAGTTGCCGGAAGAACAAAAAGCAAGTTGGAATGAATTTGAAAGATACGTCAAAGAATCAAGACTTCAAGAAAAATATACAGGACTTGTCGCAAGCAGTTTCTATATGCCGAAGAAAATTGCAGAACATATGAGCGATGTATATAATAAGGTAAGCGATTCGAGATATGTTGTATTGCCTTATCAATCTGTGGAAGATAATACGATAAAAGTAACCGATGAGGATTACAAAAAGTATTACGAAGAACACAAGAACGAATATAAGTTGTATGAACCGATAAGAGACTTGGAGTTTGTTAAATTCTCGGTTCAGCCTTCCCCTGCCGATGTAAAAGCAATCAATGATTCGGTAGTCAAGACATATGCAGAATTTCAAACATTAAGCAATACGGATATTCCTGCTTTCGTATCCGGTTCTTCAGATAGAATTTATGACAGTACTTTCTACAAAATAGACGATTTGAAGAGCCTGTTTGCAGATTCCATACTTGCAGGCAAGAAAACAGGAGACTTCATTGCACCATTCCAACAAGGAGCCAACTGGATAATGGCAAAGGTAACAGATATTCAAAGCCGCCCCGATTCGGTTAGATTCTCACAAATTCTTATTCTGAATAACAAAGCTTCCAAAGAGATAAAGCGTACACCGGAACAAGCAAAGCATCTTGCGGATAGTTTGTGCGGAGTGTTCAAAGCGAATTCCGATTTATTTGAGCAAAGCGTAGTGAAATATTCCGATGACCCCGAAGCAAAAAACAGTTTCGGCGATTCGCAATGGATAATGGACGGACAACTTCAATCCGAACTTTATAACCAAATAAGGAATACGAACATCGGAGGAGTATTTGTCTATGATTTGCCTAATGAAGTTGGGCATTACGTGATAAAATTGAAAGAAAAGACAGAACCAAAGACCAAGATGCAACTTGCAATGATAGTGATGGAAGTCAGAGCAAGCGACAAAACAATCAATGAAATAAAGGATAAAGCCGATATATTCCTTGGTGCATCTAAGAGTTTGGCTGATATGAAAGCACAAGCACAAAAACAAAACATCAATATCTTATCTTCAAGTGTAAGAGAGATGGATTACCAACTGAGCGGAACACCTTATTGCAGGGAAATCGTAAGATGGGCATTCAATAAAGACACAAAGAAAGGAGATGTTGCTCCTGAGGTTTATCAATTAACAGATATGTTCATTGTTGTCGGCTTGAAAGATGTGAAAGAAAAAGGTATTCTTTCTCTTGAACAAGTTAAGCCTTATATAGAATCACAAGTTAAGATTGAGAAGAAAGCACAAGTGTTAATGCAAAAAGCCGAGAAGTTGCAGGCAAACAACAAAACAATAGAGACTTTCGCTACAAGTGCAAACTCACAGATTGATTCTGCAATGAGTGTTGACTTTTCATCACCTTACTTTGCAGCAGCAGGTCCCGAAATGAGAATTATAGGCAATCTGTCCGCAGTCAAGAAAACAGGAATGCAAAAACCTATCAAAGGATTTAACGGAATATATGTCGTAAATGTAGATAGAATATATACGAGACCTACAAAAGAAAATGCAAGCCTTATACAGCAGCAATACAAAACAAGAGCAATGCAAAAGACTCAAATGACAATGCAGGTATTGCAAATGCAGGCTGACATAAAGAATTATTTCACGATATTCTATTAGAGCAAACAAAAGCAATATTGCAAGACGGAGGAATATTCTTTCCTCCGTCTTTGTTTTTATGCAGATCGGCAATAATGAAACAACGATGCACGAAAAAGAACATTTTTTTTTCATGATATGAAACTAATGTTGTAACTTTGCCCGTTGTTACGGAAAAACAGAGGAATGATGAACCTTTACGGTATTAGAAGCATTCAAAATACAATCTTTGCCATTGCCGTTGTCGCAATGGTGTTGTTGCCTGCTCTTGCCTCGGCTCAAAGTGATGTCGTTGCGGATAATGAACGTTATGCCATTGCAAAATTCGACAAACTGTCACATGACTTCGGTGAAATAGAAAGAGGAACGGAGGCTGTGGCAATATTCACCATTACAAATCAAGGTCAAGCCCCTTTGGTTGTAGAGAATGTAAAAGTTTCCTGCGGTTGTACCATTGTGAAATGGAATAGTGAACCCGTTATGCCGCAAGATACCATACAGATAAAAGTCAGCTATAATTCCAACATAGTCGGAGAAATAAAGCGGAGTGTCGTTGTAAAAACCAATGACCACAAACAAAAGCGAACACTACTGCTTATCACCGGTGATGTCAAAGATGAAGAAATCGAGGAATAGTTATAAACGTAAAAACATACAAAGATGAAGAGATTTATTTCAACATTGGTTTTGGTGTTTGCTTTCATATTCGGAGCAAATGCACAAACGCAAAAAACAGAACAGAAATCCAATGCCGCACAAGCTGAAATCACGTTTGAGAAATTGGAACACGACTATGGTGAAGTCCAACAAGGCGGAAACGGGGTAACGGAATTCAAGTACACCAACACAGGAAAAGTACCGTTGGTGCTTTCAAAAGTACGTTCTTCCTGCGGTTGCACGGTTCCTTCATGGAGTAAAGAACCCCTAATGCCGGGACAATCTGCTTCAATCACCGTTAAGTACAATACAAACAATGTCGGTCCGATTAACAAATCCGTAACGGTGGAATCAAATGCCTCAAACAGCAGGGTTATTCTGAAAATCAAAGGAACAGTAATAAAGAAATAATAAACACAAAAATACAAAAAGCGTAATGCCACAAATATCGAAAAAAGGCACAATACTTCCGGCTTCGGCAATAAGAAAATTGGTGCCTTATGCAGAAGCCGCCAAGGCAAAAGGAATAAAGGTATATCACCTCAATATAGGACAACCCGACATTGAAACACCGAAAGGAGCAGTAGATGCACTTCGTAAAGCAGAGATGAATGTCGTTGCCTATACCCATTCGGCAGGAAACCTTTCTTACAGACAACGTCTTTGCGAATACTATGCAAAGCACAATATCAATATAACCCCTGACGAAATCGTTGTAACCAATGGAGGAAGCGAAGCACTTCAATTTGCATTCACCATCTGCTGCAATCCGGGCGATGAAGTATTGATACCTGAACCATATTACACAAATTACAACTCTTTTGCCATACTTTCCGACACAGTAATAAAGACCATACCATCTACAATAGATAATGGTTTCGCTCTTCCGCCAATCGAGGAATTTGAAAAAGCAATCACACCCAAGACAAGAGCAATCATGGTCTGCAACCCTAATAACCCTACCGGTTACCTTTATACCAAAGAAGAATTGCAGTCTTTGGCAAAATTGGCAAAGAAACACGACCTCTTCCTCTTCGCAGATGAAGTTTACAGAGAGTTCTGCTACGATGGCAGAAAGCACTTCTCCGTAATGGAATTGGACGAAATCTCAAACAATGTCATACTTTTGGACTCTGTAAGTAAGAGATACTCTGCTTGTGGAGCCAGAGTAGGAGTCATAATCTCAAAAAATAAAGAGGTAATGACTTCCGCATTGAGAATGGGACAAGCAAGACTATGTCCGCCTTACTTCGGACAAATCTTTGCAGAAGCAGCCGTAGATACACCGAAAGAATACTTCGACAAAGTAGCAGCAGAATACGACAGCAGACGTAAAACATTGATAAATGCAGTAAACAAAATCCCCGGCTGTCGCTGTCCTATGCCTACCGGAGCATTCTACTCAATTATAGAAATGCCGATAGACGACTCTGATAAGTTCTGCGAATGGTTATTGAAAGACTTCTCCTATAACGGAGCCACAGTAATGCTTGCACCCGCCACAGGCTTTTATTCAAACCCTGAAAAAGGTAGAAAACAAGCCAGAATGGCATACGTCTTAAAAGAAGAAGACCTTATTGCAGCAGTAAAATGCTTGGAAGAAGCCTTGAAAATATATCCCGGAAAAACAATCTAAGGATAAAAATCAGGCATACATAAACACAAAGGTGGTGATGAATGATTCATTACCACCTTTTTATTTGCCGAAAAAGCATTCCGATTTCAATGAAAGGGCGTTTTGGTTTGGTGCCTCAAGTATCTGATTTTTTAATTTGAGTACTATGAACGAAAAAACAGAACAGTAAAAACAAAGAAAAAATCTGAGCATATTCTTCTTTTATTTCGCAGAATAGTGCTACCTTTGCATTAACCGGAAACATAAAATATAAGAATAATGAAGAAATTAAGACTTTACTTATTTTGCATGTTCGTTTTTGTCGGTCTATGTGTCCTTTTTGAAGCATGCAGTCAGCGAAATGCAAGTGCGTTGGCAAATATAAGTGCTTCAAAAGAGGGAAATAATACTCCGGATACCGAGATTTTGACGATTAACGTCAAAGGTGTAGAATTTAAGATGGTGAAAGTAGAAGGTGGAACGTTTTTAATGGGTTCTATATGGGAGGAAGAACAAGGCATTCCTTACGGATATATTTACCCGAATAAGTATCAAGTAACCTTATCAGACTATTATATTGGACAAACCGAAGTAACACAAGCTCTTTGGGAGGCTGTAATGGGTAATAATCCGTCTAGATTTAATGGAAATAATCAACGACCTGTTGAAAATGTCTCTTGGTATGATTGTCAGGAGTTCATAAAAGAATTGAACAGCCTTACAGGAATGATTTTTCGTCTTCCGACAGAAGCAGAATGGGAATTTGCAGCGAGGGGCGGCAACAAAAGCAAAGGCTATAGATACAGCGGAAGTAATACCGCAAGAAAGGTTGCCTGCTATAAAGAAAAAGGGGGAACTATGCCTGTTGCAACAAAGAAAGCCAATGAACTTGGATTATATGATATGAGTGGAAATGTATCCGAATTTTGTAACGATTATTGGCATTTTGCATATCCAAAAGAACCGCAAACAAATCCGCAAGGAGTCGAAACGGGAACAGATCGTGTAATTCGCGGAGGAAATTATTTTTCCTGTTATAACTTAGAAAGTCTGAGACCCTCGGGCAGAGAAGGTCATACACCTAAACTGCATAAAGCATACGTGGGGTTTCGTCTCGCTCTTTAAGCAATATTGCT
>URCX01000033.1 GCA_900546465.1 uncultured Bacteroidota bacterium
AGCTGATTTGATAATAGCAGAGGATTTGAAACCAATGCTCCAATAAAACCACGAAGAAATGGAAAAGATAAAGCAAGGGGATACATACGAGCTTGCAACGCGTTTCACACAAGAGCAGGTAAATGCTTTTGCCGCATGTTCGTTGGACAATAATCCTATTCACATCAATCCTGACTACGCTGCAAAAACTCCTTTCGGCAAACCGATAGTACATGGTTTCTTCGCAGGAGCCGTGTTTTCAAGAGTTTTCGGCACTATGTGGCCCGGCGAGGGAACGATATACATGAGTCAACAGATGAGTTTCCGTGCTCCTGTTTTCGTGGAGAACGATTATGTTGCCAAGTTCGAGGTTATGGAAGCCGATGCAGTGAAACATCGCGGAGTGATTAAGACCACATTGGTTGAAAAAGCCACAGGCAAGGAAGTAATCACAGGAGAAGCAAAGTTAATGCACACCGAAAGATTTTAATAACAACAAAAACATACAGCAATGAAGAGATTGGAAAATAAAGTTGCCATCATCACCGGAGGTACAGCCGGCATTGGTGCAGCAGCCGCAAAAAAATTCGCACAAGAGGGTGCAAAAGTAACAGTTTGGGCAAGAAATGCCGAAAAAGGTAAGGCTTTTGTTGAAGCAATGGCAAAAGAAGGTTACACAATATGCTTTGACGCAGTTGATACTTCCAACTACGAACAAGTTGTTGCGGCAACAAAAAGAGTGTTTGACGCAAACGGCAAAATAGATATATTGATTAACAATGCCGGAATTACCAACGACTCCACTTTGAAGAAGATGACGCCCGAACAATGGCAAAGTGTAATCGACATAAACCTTACGGGAACATTCTATTGCACCAAAGCCGTTAACCAATACATGGTTGAAGCCGGTTGGGGCAGAATTATCAACGTATCTTCCGTTGTCGGATTATACGGAAACTTCGGACAAACCAACTATGTTGCCACAAAAGCCGGTGTCATAGGAATGACCAAAACTTTAGGAAGAGAGTTGGGCAAGAAGGGTGTTACTGTAAATGCAGTCGCTCCGGGATTCATTGCAACGGATATGGTTGCAAAAATGCCTGAAGACGTATTGAAAGGAATGATAGCAAAGGTTCCTGTCGGAAGACTTGGAAAACCTGAGGACATTGCCAATGCCTTCTGCTTCCTTGCCTCAGATGAAGCAGCATATGTTAACGGAGCAGTATTGTCCGTTGATGGTGGTATGACAGTATAAAGATTTTGATTTGTATAATTGAAAGGAAGTCGGTCATGAGACCGACTTCCTTCTTTTTTGTCCCTATTCACACCATTTTATTCTCCAAAGATTGCTTATATGACAAGTTCCGAAAACATTCTAACTCCCATCACCCACCTCCTTTTTGGACACCTCAACATAAAACGCCCTTTCATGAAAACTGAAACGCCGTTTGGAAAAATTATTTCGGCGTTTTAATTTTCTGAAACGCCGTTTCGTCAGCGGCAAATCGCCATTTATTTTTTGTCTTCTTTCGAGTGGTTTCTATTGGGTTGCGTTTCTGCTTGTTTGTCTTTGAATATGGCAGGGTTATCTCGGCGGAATTTTTCTTGGTATCGCTTTATACTTCGTTGCGTCATGCGGGGTATGAACCAAGTTGTGAGAAAGCGGAAGATAAGGTAAAGAACAATAAGTATGATTATGGCATTTATCATCTCTATTCGCAAAGTATGAAGAGGTCTTCTCGCGGATTGAGAAAGAGTATCGGTATGTTTTCAAGGCGTTTCAGCACTCGAACCTCTTCCAATCCTCGCAAGGTGTCTATAAATGTTTTGTTCTTGCTCGTCTGACAGATAATAAGGTTGCAGCTCTCCTTTTCGGCATAATCCAAGGCTTGAATGTCCAATTCGGTTTTCGTATCCGATGAATGTATTGTTTGTATTGCTATGCCGAATTGCTCGAACATCTTTCTTGCAAAGCCGATATTGAGGTTCAGTTGCCGTTGATAGTATTCGTCTTTGTAGCGACGATAGTACAAAAAGACTTCCGAGGAGGCAAATCTGCCGAAATAAGATGCCCAAAGGGTTTTCTCTTTGCTTTCTCTGAGGTAGTTTAGTGTCAAAAGAACTTTCGTATATGAGTTTTGCGGACTTTGTTCGGGACAAATCAGGTAAGCAATACGGCAGGAGGCAAGATCGGCAAGCAAAGTCTTAGGGTGTCCGGCTTTGTGCTTGTTTTGTTCTTGCGGATTGCAGGAAACGACCAACATAACGGCGTTTAACAGCTGACCTATTGCATTAAGAACATTTTCGCTCCTGCCTTGCAGGGCGGCATAGGAGTGAAAGATGTCTTCCGGCAGTGCGTCGTTGAGTTCTTTCAGGCGGTTTTCTGCTTCATTTGTTGAAAGCAGTGTATGTTTCCGGTCGGAAATATGCAGCAAAATCAAGCCTTTGCCTAACATTCTGGACATCTGCACGGCGTATTCGATGCAATGATTGCACCTATCGAAGTCCGTGATGTATGCAAGGACGAATTGGTCTTTCTTTTCCTTTTTCACTTAGTAGCGATATTGGTCACGTTTCTTCTTCCACAAGTAAAGCAGGATTACTCCTGCCAATGCTCCGCCCAAGTGTGCGAAGTGTGCCACACCATCTGCAGTTCCTACAATTCCGTTGAACAACTCCAAAACCATATAGCCTATGACAAACCACTTTGTTTTGATTGGCAGAAGAAAATAGAAGTAAACGGTTGTGTTTGGGAACATCAATCCGAAAGCTGCAAGCAGTCCGAATACCATTCCCGAAGCTCCTATGGTATTTATTTGGTTTAAATAATCTGCAACGGGTATTCTGTCATATCCGTTGTTGACATAAGTGTATATTCCGCTCAATAAATCGCTGTACATGAAGTAATAAGTAATCTCTTGCATCAAAGCGGCTCCGAGAATCGTTACAAGGCAATAGGCTATGAAGCGTTTGGCTCCCCAAATGTTCTCCAAGGTGTAGCCGAACATCCAAACGGCGAACATATTGAAGAAAAGGTGTGAGAAATTACCGTGCAAGAAAGCGTATGTTACCCATTGCCATATATGATGATGGGAAGCGGCAAAGAAGTGAAGGCCGAACCATTGCGTCAAATCTATTCCGCGGGTTCGCAAAACGACGGTTGCAAGATAGCAAATGACGTTTATAATCAATAAATTCTTGCATACCGGCGGCATAATCGAGAATTGCGGCGGCGTATATTGGCTTGTGTTGTTTCCGTATTGAAAGTTCATCTCTCTTTTCTGTGTTGTTTCAAATTCTTTTTCGATTCGGTTGTTTGCTTTCTTCGTTGCAGTGCAACGTATCGCATTTCGTTTGAACGCAATGCGGGTTTATTTGTTGTTTCTCACTCGAAGAATTTATCCATGTCTTCAATTGTCATTTTGAATATTACCTTTTCTCCTTTCGGACTGAGCATGCAATCAGGCAAACAGAACAGCTGAGATACCAAAGTTTGCATTTGGTTATGCGAAAGGCTTTCTCCGTATTGGATTTTCAGCTTTTCCGATAAGGTCAAGGCTCTTTTGCGGAGCATTTCCTCATTTGGGAGTTGTTCGTTATTGTTTGTGATGAGTTCTTCCGCCAATTCAAAACATTCCTCAGGGCTTTGTTTCTCCGGTTTCGACATAAGGAGGAAACTTCCGTCCTGTTTATCGTATTCCATTTCTATTCCGTAAAGTTTCAAAAGAGGAAGAAATTCCACTAATTGGAAACTTATGTGAGGCGAAAACAAGTGTCGTTGCGGAGTGAGCAGTCTTTGAGAAAATATTTGGAGGCTTTGCGAGGACAGAACCCTGTCATGGATTATTCGTTGCGAAGCTCTGCTTTGGTCTATCAGCAAGATAGAGTTTTTGGAGCGGACTACAATATATTTATCTCCTATTTGCATAAAAGCCTTTTCCTCTTTGCGATTCTCTAATGTTTGAGGAACGGGTTTGGTTGCTTGTTGCGGCATGTCCTTCTCAAATAAGGAGGGTTGTACAACGGGCTTCTCCTGCAAAAGGGAGAGGTTTTCTTTCGATATTGTGTCGAAAGGGTTGTAGCTTGGGTTGAATCGGATTTGCGGTGCTTTGGGAATCGGAGTTTTTGATGTGATTACGGGAAATTCTATGGTCTTTACGGAGAAGTCCAATTCGCTTGCAAGACTGTATTGTCCTATGCTCTTTTTCACAGAGGCGTGCAGAATGGAATAGATCACTCTTTCGTCCAAGAATTTCACCTCTGTTTTTGTAGGATGTATGTTTACATCTATGTTTTGCGGCGGAAGACTGAGACGGATAAAGAATGCAGGATAGTTCTTTTCCGGAAGCAGATTGGCGAAAGCTCTATCGACTGCATTGGCAAAGTATGTGTTTCGCATAAATCTGCCATTGACAAAGAAGTATTGCCATGATTTGTTTTTCTTCGCAAATTCCGGGGAACAGACATAGCCTTCTATATCCACCAAATCTACTTTTTCAGAAAGTGGAATAAGCTTATCGTTTATCGAATTGCCGAATAGTTCTATTATTCTCTTCTTTGAATTTCCCACAGTGAGGCGATAAACGGCTTTTTCATTGTTTATGTATGTGAAAGCGGTCTCTGTGTTAATCATTGCGACCCTTACAAATTCCTCATTTATGTGGCTGTTCTCTATTTGCTCTGTTTTAAGGAAATTTCTCCTTGCAGGAGTGTTGAAGAATATGTTCTTGACTGAAACACATGTGCCGACGCTGCAAGCCGTTTCGCAAACCTCTTTCACCACACCTCCTTCTATTACAACTTTTACGCCAGTTTCGTCTTCTTCTCTGCGTGTTTTCAATTCCACTTGGGCAATGGCGGCAATGGAAGCAAGAGCTTCGCCGCGAAATCCCATGGTGTGCAGGTTCAAAAGGTCTTCCGAATTTTTTATCTTGCTTGTGGCATGCGGCAAGAAGCACTTTTGTGCGTCCTCTTTGTTCATTCCGCAACCATTATCGCTCACTTGAATAAGAGTTTTGCCTGCATCTCTGATAACCAACTGCACTCGCGTAGAACCTGCGTCTATGGCATTTTCCAATAACTCCTTTACAACCGAAGCCGGTCGGTTTACGACTTCTCCCGCTGCTATTTGATTGGCGACAATCTCGTCTAATACTTCTATTGCCATGTCTCTACGATGAACAAAAGGAAGTAAAGCAAGCCTGCAACTATGGAGGCAATCAATATTATTCTGAGTGCGGAGATTGGTTTGCCCAATTTCTCGTCCTTTTTCTCCTTCATGGCGGAGCGAAAGTCTATTCGGCGTTTATAGGATTCTCCTTCCGATTGTCCGTATTTTGCTTTCAAGCGTTCCAACTCTTCCTTATCGGGGTCGTAAAACCGCGGTTTGTATTCAAATCTTCGCGGTTTTCTTGTCTGAAATATGCTCATCTCGAACTGTCTTTTTAAGCCTTGAAAATGAAACGCCGTTTCGTGCAGCATAAAACGCCGTTTCAAAAAATTATTTCCTCGTTTCGTTTCAGCGAAACGGCGTTTTAATAAGCCCGCTGAGTATCAGTGCTTTTCTTTTGCCTGATTGTTCTCCTCTTTTTGCCTTTCCGAGGCAGGAAAACAAGGCTTTGCAAACGTGTTTCGATGAAAGCGAACAGTACAAAGGTACAAAAAATCTATTTACCTGCAAAATGAGGCATGCAATCAGCCAAGCAGAGGTGAAAAGTCGGCATTTCTCGCAAGTATTGCGAAAAAGGATTTCGTATTTCTTCTATTTGTCTCTCGACTTGGTGCATTGTCGGTTTTTTTGCTTAATTTTGCAATATGGCTAATTTGAAAGAGAAGTTGTGCTTTCCTGTTTTTGAACTTATAGGTCAGGCTGCCGATGAAGCAGCTTTGGAAACATACGTAGTGGGAGGCTTTGTCAGGGATACCGTGATGAAAAGACCATGTAAGGATATAGACATTGTTACCATAGGAAGCGGAATACAGTTGGCTGAAAAGTTGCAGGAGAAAATAGGAAAAGGTTCAAAGATTTCGGTTTTCAGGAATTTCGGAACGGCAATGTTGCATTTTCGAGAGAAAGAGGAGGATTGGCAAGTGGAATTCGTCGGTGCAAGAAAGGAAAGTTACTCTCATGATTCTCGTAAGCCTGTTGTGGAAGACGGGACTCTTGAAGATGATCAGAACAGACGGGACTTTACGATAAATGCAATGGCGATTTGCTTAAATCAAAATCGCTATGGAGAGTTGACGGATCCTTTTGATGGTTGTTCGGATATAAAGAAGCAGATAATAAGAACTCCATTGGATCCCGATATAACGTTCTCAGATGATCCGTTGAGAATGTTACGTGCCATCAGATTTGCAACACAGTTGGATTTTTCTATACATCCAGACACCTTTGAAGCGATAAAAAGGAATGCTTACCGCATAGAAATAGTGTCAATGGAGAGAAACATAGATGAAATCAACAAAATGATGCTTTCCGCACACCCCTCCATGGGGTTCAGACTATTGGATAAAAGCGGTCTTTTGGAGATATTGTTTCCGGAATTGGTTAAATTGAAAGGCACGACATCGGTTGGCGAGCGTACACATAAGGATAATTTCAAGCATACTTTGGAAGTCTTGGATAATATCTCCAAGAAATCTGACGATTTGTTCCTTCGTTGGGCTGCCGTACTGCATGATATAGGCAAACCCTACTGCAAGCGTTACGATGAGAAGACAGGATTTTCCTTTCACGGTCATGAATTGAAAGGAAGTCGCATGGTGAAACCTATTTTCAGACGTTTGAAACTGCCTTTGAACGAGAAGATGAAGTATGTGGAGAAATTGGTTTCTCTTCACCTGCGTCCGATAGTCTTGGCAGAGGATATAGTTACGGATTCGGCAGTAAGAAGATTGATTTTCGATGCAGGAGACGATATAGACGACCTTATGTTGCTTTGTCAGGCGGATATAACTTCAAAAAACAGCTACAAAGTTAAGCAATACATGCACAACTTCGAGATTGTCAGGCAAAAAATGCTCGAAATCGAAGAAAAGGACAGGGTAAGAAACTTTCAACCGCCGGTTTGCGGTGAAGAAATAATGAGAATTTTTGATTTGGCTCCCTGTAAAGAAATAGGCGTACTGAAAAACACCGTCAAGGATGCCATCTTGGACGGAATAATTCCCAATGAGAAGCAGGCAGCTTTGGAATTGTTGTATTCGGAAGCAAAAAAACTCGGATTAAAACCACATGAGCAATAAACGATTGATTGTTGTTGCAGGGCCGACGGCTGTCGGCAAGACGGCAGAATGTATTCGGCTGGCTCAAATGCTGAATACGGAAATAGTGTCTGCCGATTCGAGACAATTCTATAAGGAAATGAATATAGGTGTGGCTCGTCCGAGCGAAAGTGAACTTGCGACAGTGCCTCACCATCTCATTGCCCATATATCTGTTTGCCAAGATTACAATGTGGCAATGTATGAGAGGGAAGCCTTGGAAGTTATAGAGGAACTCTTTCGGAGAAAGGACGATATAGTATTGACAGGCGGTAGCGGTCTATATGTGAATGCCGTATGCAACGGGATAGACGATATTCCTGATAAAGACGAAGGCATTCGACAAGAACTGAATGATTTGTTTGCCGAACAAGGATTGGAGCCTTTGCAAAGGGAATTGCAAGAAAGGGACCCGGAATACTGGAAGATTGTCGATAAACAAAATCATATAAGATTGATACGGGCATTGGAAGTATGCAGACAGACAGGCAGAACTTTCACTTCATTTCGTTCACAGAAGAAAACACAGAGAAATTTCGATATAGTCAGGATAGGAATAAAGCGAAGCAGGGAAAATCTTTTGGAAAGAATTTATCAAAGGGTGGATTGTATGCTTGAACAGGGCTTGATTGAAGAAGTAAAAGGACTTTATGAGTATAAAAATCTGCAAGCCTTGAATGCGGTAGGATATAAGGAAATATTCGATTTTTTAGATGGCAAGACAAGTTTGCAAAAGGCTGTGGAACAGATAAAAATCAATACTCGCAGATATGCAAAGAGGCAGATGACATGGTTTTGTAAAGATAAGGAGATACAATGGTTGGATGCGGAAAAAGATTTGGACTGGAAATTTTTGCTAAGATAGCGTTATTTGTTTTTGCCTCTTGCTTTACAGTTGTGCTTTCTTCGCAGGAGAATGAGAAAAAGAACCTTATATATAATGGTTCTTTTGAACAGCATACGGCTTGCCCGCAAAAGATAGAACCATACGGACAAATGACGGAGGTGGAGGCTTGGTGGCAACCCACAGACGGCTCTTCCGACTACTATCACCCTTGCGGAGGCAGACAATGTCAGGTTCCAAAAAATAAATTAGGCTATCAGTATCCTCGTAATGGAGATGGCATGGTCGGCATTTACACTTCCAAAACAGATTATCGGGAATACATTCAAACGGAACTTAAAGAACCTCTCATAGCAGGGGAACGCTATAAGTTGAGTTTCTGGGTCAGTCTTTCGGAATACTCTACCGGTGCCGTGGCTACGATAGGCGGTTTGTTCACAGAGGAAAGGATTAAAGACAATACAAGAGGAATACTGACGAACAATAGTAAGACGGCTCACTCCAACGGTATCAGACAACAGATTTCAAAAATCTTTCCTCCGCAAGTGGTAAACAGTTTTGAACGTCCGCTTATAGATACGGTGAATTGGCAGTTGATTGAAGGGGAATTTGAAGCCAAGGGAGGGGAACGCTTTCTGACCATAGGAAATTTTTATCCTGCGGAACAGAGTAACCTTATCTTTCCGACCTTTCTCAGAAACATTCTCCCGGGTGCTTATTACTATATAGACGATGTGGAACTCTATTGTCTGACATGCAGTGAGAAAAAAGAGATTGCCGAAAAGCAGGTAACGATAACAACAAAGAAAGACAGAAAAGACTACGAAGTGGGGCAGATTATAGTCTTGGAGAATATTTTCTTTGATTTCGATAAAAGCGTTTTGCTGCCTCAGAGTTTTGTTGAGTTGAAAAAACTAACGGAATTGCTTGCAACTTATCCCGATATGGCAATCGAACTCTCCGGTCATACTGATAATAAGGGTAAAGACAAGTATAATCAAACTCTGAGTGAGCAACGTGCAAAGGCTGTCTATGATTATCTCATCGGAAAGGGTATAGACAAGAAACGTCTCAAATATAAAGGTTATGGAGCGGGACAACCGATTGCGGATAATGCGACCGATGAGGGCAGAGCGAAGAACAGACGTGTGGAGTTTAAGATAATTTCAATGTAAACTTTGATGGAAAAACAGATACACCCCTTTGTGGACAAGAGAATAGAGGATTACTGCAAGCAGCATACCTCTGAAGAAAGCGAAGAGCTGAAATACATTGAGCGGCAGACACATTTGCGGTTCTTGAAGCCTAATATGCTGAGCGGAAATTGGCAGGGCAATCTCTTAAAGTTGCTTTCCCTGCTTGTACAACCCAAATCCGTTTTGGAAATAGGCACGTTCACTGCTTATTCAAGCTTTTGTCTTGCCAAGGGACTGGCAGAAGGCGGAGTTGTTCATACGATTGAAAAAGACCCTTTATTGGAAGATTTCATTCTTTCGGTCATAGACAAATACGCTTATGGCGACAGAATAAAACTACACATGGGAACGGCTTTGGAAATCATTGACGAGATAGAAGGCGACTTCGATTTGATATTCATAGATGCCGACAAAGCCAATTATCCTGCATATTTCGAGAAGTGTGCCGAGCGTTTAAGAAGTGGCGGACTGCTTATTGCCGATAATATTCTTTGGTACGGTAAAGTGGTTCTTCCTGTGAAAGAATCGGACAAGGAAACGAAAGCAATAATTCTCTTTAATGAGAAAATAAGTCATGATGAGCGTTTCGACGCTCTTATATTGCCTCTCAGGGACGGACTTATGGTAGCCAGAAAGAAGTGAATGCACCCGCAGGAGCGAAGCCTCCCATGCCCATATCACAGAAACCGTGCATTACATACGGACTTCCGTATGCAGAATAAGGGGTGTAAGGCACAAAAGCCGCATTTGACTCCATGAAAGTGAAAGAAAAACTGAGTAAAGCATCGTTTGAGAATTTGTAAGTCATGTTTGCATTGAAACCGTTGGTATATAAACGGGACGCTCCAAAGCGTCTGTTATATCCGTTCAAGTTTACATTGTCAAAAAAGGCCGTAACGCTTATCAACATTCTCGGATTGATCACATAATCCAAACCCACGTAAGCCGATACGCGGCGATGATTTTTGGAATACGGAGCCTTGTCCTCGCAGTTGTCCAAGAAAGAGGAGTGAATTTCTCCCACATTCGCTCCCAATCTTATTCCCGCCTTAGGATTCAGCCATTTGGAATACTCAAACGAAACATTATCCGAAAAGAACTTCTCTCCGAAGAAATCCCTGCCCATTAGCATGCCGGCAGAAAGCCTCATGTCTCCATAATCCGTACTATCGCTCTTTTGAGAGTAGGAAACGAAGAAAAGGTTTAAGACAAAGACTGATGTAAACAATAACTTCTTCATATCGTATAAACGTAACAGCTGTTTGCTTTGTTGTTTCGTTTTCGACGAAAAGACTACCACCTTATACCATGTTGCCAATTATCCAAGAAATAGCTTATGCTGATTGAGATAAGGTGCTGACGAGGGCAAGAGGGTGCTGCGATATCGAAATACTCGAAAGAATTGTTGTCTTCCATGCCCTTTGTAGCGTAACGGTTCTTGAAATCCTTGCCGTAATTATAGAGAGGAGTAATGCTGTATTGGTAAGAGAGGGAAAGTTGAAAACTTTTGTACTCGCAACCCAAGGCAATTTGCAAACCCGCATCGACAGCCCATGTTCCATCGGAAGCAAAAGTGTCGTCCTTATCTTTCCAAAACACCTGTCCATGAACGGTCGGATCGAAGCAAATAAGATTATGTTCCCCCGTTTCATGGTTCAGGGTAGGTTTTCGAGCATTCAAATGCAGACCTCTCGGGCGTTCATTCTCTCCGTAATGGTCTTCAAAATAAGTAAAGCCGTAAATACCTACGCCGAAGAAAGCTCCGAGAGAACCTGTCAGCCTCCAATCATCGTTTAACTCGTATTTATACATAAATTCCACCGGAATTTGGATATAATCCGCCGTTGTGCTTATCTCGACATTCTGAGTATTCAACTTATACCCCTTTGTGGAAAACAACAGGTTAGATTGCAAAAACCAAGAGTCCGAAAGCTGAGCCTGAGCCGCAAAACCGACATTGAAGCCATACTTAAAAGGTTTGGTATCTGTAAATCCTATATAGTTCAACTGCTCATCGAAATAAGCAAGACCGTTATATATATCCAATCCTTTGGCGGAAGTAAGGTCGCTCATATTGAAACCCGCTCTGAAACCCAACCTTACAAGCGGAGCCTTATTCTTCCGTTGAGCCGAAAGTCCCGTCGAAAGCGTTAAAGTCAATAAAAGCAACAAGCCACCTAAAAAACATCTTCTCTTATTCATAATCCGAAACGAATTTTACTTCAAAGGTGCAAATATACCACTTTTAGAGTTACCGCAAGTGTTTTCTGCCGAAAAATATTCACACTTCCGACATATCAGCCCTCCCATTCCCCATGCCCGAAAGCAAAGTCGATACGATGAAAAACCAACACCTTCCACCCTACTGCCATTCACTGCACCCTGACACAAAAAACCTCAAAAACGAAAGGCCGTTTCAGAAAATTAAAACGCCGATTTAATTTTCTCAAAGGGCGTTTGAATAAGCACGAATCGGCGTTTGAGTATTTTACATGGTTTTTGGGGCGGAATCTTATTGCTTACTGCTTTGTTTGTCTTTGCTTTTGGCAAATACTCTCTTCGTCCAATAGGGCAGAACGAGCAATCCGAGAATTATATAGGGGTAATAAGTAAATCCTCGCCAGATAAGAGCGATTGCGGCATGGGTTCCTTCTTTCATGAAATCACCTATAAAAAGAGGAAAAGCAAATTCGGCTATGCCGCTGCTGCCCGGTGTGGGAGAGATACAAAGGATTATCCACATGATAAGCTGACGTGCAAAGACCAAAAGGTGTTCGCCCACCGGGGTGAATGCCAAGAGAATAAAATTCAGCACGAAAAATCTCGATGTCCAAGACAAGACCGTACACAGATAGGCTTTTGTCCAAAAGAGGAAGCCTTTGTGTTTGAACTCCCGGGAAGAAGTGAGTATGTCGTCGCCCATCTTTTCCATCTTAGGCTTCAATCGGCGGAACAAACGAGTGTCAGATAGTTTGTAAAGTAATTTGCGAAACCCCTGAGGGAAAAAGAAAATTGCCACAAGGATAATAACAGTCAGCAAACACATGAAGCCGTATCCTATAAGGAAGACTTGAAATTCGCCAAAAGTCGTTCCGAAGACGTTAAACCTGAAATCAGTGTTGAATGCAAGGCTTGCTCCAACCATCAATATGGTAATCGGAGCTACGACAATATAAAACAATTCATCTAACAAGGCTGTTATCATCACTATTGCTGTGCTTCGTCCCACAGGAATACCTTCCAATGAGACTATAAAGAAAGCCAGAGCCGAGCCTCCCACGACAGAGGGCGTTATCGCCGAACCGAATTCCCACAGCATTATAACTTGGAAGGCTTGTTTCCAAGAGAGTTTATTGTCGCTCAGCAGTCTGATGCGGTACATGTACATTAAGTCTCGCATAATTCCGCAACACATGGCAGCAATAAGAAATCCTGTCGCCTGCCATGTCCAGTTGCGTATTATGTCTGCCATTACTGCCCCATCGTTGCGTATATCACGCCAAACCAAAAAGCCTGCCACTCCTATACCTATAAGCACCGGCAGCAAAATTCTTCGAGTGCTGAATATACCGAGAGGATTCTTTTCCGCCATTCTATTGATTGATTATGTCTATCTTGGAATAAGGCAATGCTATCTTCTCTCTGACCAAATAATTATAGACATTCTTGTTCATATCTGCCAATATGTCCCAATAATCGGCGTTTTTACACCAAAATCTAAGGTCAATCAATACAGACAAATCGGAAATGCTGGGAATGACAATGGGAAGCGGATCGGTGAATATACGTTTGTCTTCTTTGGCTATGGCAATTATCGCAGCGGATACTGCATTCAAATCAACCCCGTGAGCTAATTTGAAATTCAAATCTATTCTGCGTGTATCCATTCTTGAATAATTTACCATGCTTCCCGAAGATAATGCACCATTAGGCAAAGTAACTACCTTGTTATCGACTGTTATCAATGTCGTATGGAAAATCAAAATGCTTTTCACAGTGCCTTCGTAACCCATTGCAGAGATATAGTCCCCCACTCTGAAAGGTCGCAAAACCAAAAGCACAACTCCCCCTGCCACATTTTGAAGCGTACCGCTCAAAGCCAAGCCTATGGCAACTCCGGCGGAGGCTATGATTGCCGTAAACTGGGTCATCTCCACTCCGAGGTAACCTATAACGGTCAGTATAAGCAATATCTTCAAGCCGATGGAAACAACGGACAAAAGAAAGGGTCTTAATGAGACATCAAGGTTCCTTTTCTCGAACATCTTGCCTATTCTCTTTGTCAGAAATCGAATAAGCCTGAAGCCTACATATAGCATAATGCAGGCGATTATCAATTTGGGACCGAATTTAAAGATTAAATCTTTCAAAAACGCCATTACATCTTCCCATGATAGGGAACTTGCACTCAATAACAGCATAATATTTGATTGGTTTTAGTGCAGAAAATTATTATACGGATACCTTATTGCATGTATTCTTTTTACGTTGTCGTATATCATCTTTCTCAAATTTTCGATGTTCTCTTTATTCTTCGCAGATACAAAACAGACAGGGGCTTTCGACGAAACATTGTAACTTTCCATCAATTCCTCCAAGCTTATGTTCTCTTTGGTTTTAGGTGTAAGGTCGTCCTCGTCTTTCTTTACGTATGTGTAAGCATCTATCTTGTTGAACAACATTATCACAGGCTTGTCTCCTGCATCGATTTCCGCCAAGGTTTTGTCCACCACCTCTATTTGTTGTTCAAATCCTTTATGAGATATATCCACCACATGAATCAGTAAATCTGCTTCCCGCAATTCGTCAAGAGTTGACTTAAAACTCTCCACCAAAGTGTGAGGAAGTTTCCTGATAAAGCCGACTGTATCCGTCAAAAGAAAAGGCAAATTTTCAATCACCACTTTCCTTACCGTTGTATCCAGTGTGGCAAACAACTTATTCTCTGCAAATACATCACTTTTTGCCAACAGGTTCATCAAGGTGCTTTTGCCGACATTGGTATAACCGACCAAGGCAACCCTCACCAAACTCTCTCTGTTTTTCCTTTGAACTGTTTTTTGGCGATCTATTTCCGCAAGCTTCTGTTTAAGAAGAGATATTTTGGAAAGTATAATCCGTCTATCGGTTTCAATCTGTGTTTCCCCCACTCCTCTCATCGTCAAACCGGC
>URCX01000034.1 GCA_900546465.1 uncultured Bacteroidota bacterium
AAAACCCATGTCAAACTATCCTATTCGCATACCCGATATTATGACCCTCTTTTCAACAATGCACAAGGCTTTCAAGACGACAGATATACACAAAGCGAAGCATATTGGAACAATATCATCTCATGGCATAAATCAAACAAAGCAAGCCTTACACTTACAAACGATCTTATAACCTCCAAACTGAAAGCACGAAACAATTACAGCTTCGACCCTTTAAGATTCACTACTCTCACCGCCCTTATAGCAGCATATAAATATAAGATAATGCTCTTTGACGTCAATATTCTGCATACATATACAAAGGACGACGCGGGACGCAATCAAGCCTTTTCAAGTCAAAACCACCTCAGTCCCTTTCTCAGCATAAGTATGAAGACCGAATACTTTGAAGCAAGCATTTTCTATAAAGACATCTTCCGCCTGCCAACTTTCAACGACCTATACTATAATGCAGTCGGTGAAGTAAACCTGAGACCTGAGAAAACAAAGCAATATAACCTGCACTTGGCAACTCAATACAGTTTCGGAGAAATAAATACCCACAGTTTTGCTTTAAGCACAGACCTATACCACAACTCCGTTACAGATAAAATAGTAGCCGTTCCAAGTCGAAATCTTTTCATTTGGAGCATGCTTAATTACGGAAAGGTACGCATAGACGGCTTTGAAATAAAAGCCGCTTGGAAACACGAACGCATTCTGTTCAGTCGCAATTTCGGCATAAGCACAAACCTGACATACAACCACTCTTCCGCCATTAACAACGACCCAAGCAGCAGTTCATATAAAAATCAAATACAATACACCCCTTTGAACAGCGGCAACGCTATTGTGAGTTTGGATTTCGGGAAACTCAACCTCAGCTATACCGGAACATACGTCGGAATACGATATCACAACGACCAAAACTCTGCTCGCAACAGCCTTCCCGCATACGGAGAACATTCTCTTTCATTCTCTTTCGCATACAAACACATCAACATAAAACTAAGCTGCAACAACTTCACCAACTCTCAATACGAAGTAATCAAATCCTACCCCATGCAGGGCAGACAATGGATAATCAATTTCAAATATAAATTCTAACAATCAAAAAGATGAAAAAAACAATCAAACTATCATTCATTGCAACAATGCTCGCAATCATATCTGCAAGCATGATGTTTTATTCCTGTAACGAAGACCCTGACGTAAATGAACCGTCCGGCAGTAACAATGAAAAATTAGGAAAAGGCTATTACGTTCTATGCGAAGGTCTATGGGGAAAGAATAACTCCTCTCTCGATTACTTCAATATAGAAAAGCAAACGACAACGATAGACCTTTTTACCGAAGTAAATAATGCCGGTTTGGGAGAAACAGCCAATGACATGATTGAAGTCGAAGGCAAACTCTTCATAGCAATAAACGGATCCAACTGTGTCATGGTGGTAAACAAAGCAGATTGCAGACGCTTGGCACTTATCCCGATAATGGCAGGAGAAAACCCACAACCGCGTTGCTTGGCTTATTACAATGGCAAAATATATCTTACATGCTTCGACGGCACAATATATAAGATAAACGCCACGACTTACAAAGTAGAGCAAACCGCAAAAACACAAGGACGCAATCCGGAAGCCATAGCAGTCTGCATGGGTAAACTTTTCGTAGCCAACACAGGCGGTTTGGATTATCCGAACTTTGACAACAGCATATCAGTCATAAATCCCGACGATTTGAGTTTGCTTCACAAAATAGAAGGTCTGCTAAACCCGGGAGAAATAAAAGCAAAGGGCAATAACATCTTCGTTCAAGCAAGAGGCGTTTATGATTATGGTACCGGAAGTTACAGCAATTCCGAATTAGCAAGAATAAATGCCACAAACTTTCAAATCGAAGAACGCATTCCATTCATTGCAAACGCATACGAATTAGTCGGAGACAAAATCGTGTACGCATATATCGACAATGCAATGAAGAATTACATTTACAGCATACCTGCCGACAATCTTACTTCCACACCGCAAACATTCATAGAAACCAATACAAGTAAACTAAGCAGCCTCCAAACCATCTATAACATAAACTCAGACAACGAACACATCTATATAACAGACGCTAAAAACTTCCAAATCAAAGGTGAGTGCTTTGTCTTCGAGCACAACGGCACTTTCGATTGCAAATTTGAAACATTCATCAATCCAAAGAAAGTAACAGCCCTGCAATAAGGCTTGATTATTGCATTTTTCCATATATCAGAAGTGTGTATCCTCTTAAAAAGACAGTTGAGAAACTGCCGCAAGAGGATACTTGTTTTTATAGTACACAACAACACGTCAACAAAACTACAATACCCAACCATCTAAAACACCCCTCAACCATTTGCCGTAATTTTGCACTTGCCGCCTGATCCGGCAAAGCAGTAGTACCATATTATCTTAAAAAGTAATTATCCGATATATCTCTTTCATGATTTAGATATGTAAATATATCCGACTAAGTCTCGCAGGTGTGAACCTCCGAGACTTTTTTCTTTTGTGGAAAAGGGACGTCAATGAAACTTTTGCTAACTTTGCAAATTTGTAATGGCAGGCAAGGAATTGCGTTTGCAATTTGAATTTGATAAATACAAAATAAGATGAAAGTATTTTGGAGTATAGTATTGAGCATGTTTTGTTTGCTCTTTTTCGGAAACGGACTTTATGCACAATGTCCTTTCGGTGGTAAAGTAAATTGCCAAGGTGCATGCGGCAGGTTTACTGATGAGAATGGCGATGGTTTTTGCGACTTCGCTATTTTGGAGAAAGTGAAAAACGAAACAAAGCAAGATACAGATGAATTGCCGAAAGCAAAAATTGAAACGGCAAAGGAAAAGAAAGAATCCTCTGTTCATTCAAATACCGCTTTGCAATCAGGGAAGCAAACAGTAAAGCCTGTTGAACAGAACAAGAAAGTGAAGGAGGAAGAGATTATAGAAGACGTTGAAGAAGTGCTTGTAGAGGAAGAAAAGATGGTTGAAACATCGACAATAGAAAAAGCCACGGCTCCTGTTGCGAACAAGGCGAAGCCTTACAGACTTATAAGTATCAGTCTTGTCTGTTTGTGTGCTTACTTCTTGACTTTTGCTTTGGAAAAAGGTGGTAAGATAAAGAAAATGACACATCACAAGATATGGAATGGTGTACTGTTGATAACATTCTTGGTTTCCTGTCTTTTGGGTTTCTTTCTTGCTTTGCAGTTGAACTATCATTTCGGCATGCAACGGTTTGGAACGATATTGAAGCTCCATGTCGAATTCGGTATAGCAATGACTATTATAGCTGTTATTCATATTATTTGGCACTGGAAGTATTATATGCACATCTTCAAAAGATGAAATAAGGTCGGAAACCCTGCACAATGAACCGACAAATACTTCGACTTGCCATTCCCAACATCATAACAAATATAACCGTGCCTCTGCTCGGCATGGTCGATACTGCAATCGTAGGACATATAGATTTGCAGGAAAGAATGGACTTCATAGGAGCCGTGGCAATAGGAACAATGATTTTCAACGTCATTTATTGGAACTTCGGCTTCCTAAGAATGGGAACAAGCGGCTTTACCGCACAAGCATACGGGGCAAAGGACGAAAAGGAACAAATGAACATTTTGATGAGAGCATGTTTCATTGCTCTTATTGCTTCATTTGCTCTTGTCATTTTACAAAAGCCCATCGGTAAGTTGGCACTTCTGTGCATAGAAGACAAGAACTCTCTCGGCTATTTGGCAATGCAGTACTTTTATATACGCATTTGGGCAGCTCCTGCGACCTTGGGCATGTATGCAATCAAAGGGTGGTTCATAGGAATGCAGGATTCCAAAACTCCGATGTGGATTTCGATACTGATAAATATATTGAAAATTGTTTTCAGCTTTGTATTGGCAATCAAAATGCAAATGCACATAAAAGGAGTAGCCGCAGGAACATTGATTGCTCAGTGGGGCGGCTTGCTGATTACGCTTTTCCTTTGGCATAAGAAGTACGGGCATTTGTCGAAATTTGTAAATTGGAAAGCGACCCTGGATAAGAAGAAACTCTCTGTGTTTTTCAAAGCCAATGCCGACATATACCTTAGAACGCTATGCCTTATTGCGGTTACAACTTACTTTACCATTGCTTCCTCTACCATGCCTTATCCTCTGCTTGCCGTGAATACTTTACTTATGCAACTATTCACTCTGTTCTCTTACTTTATGGACGGATTTGCTTATGCTTCGGAATCACTCTGCGGACGTTTCAAAGGTGCGGGAGAGAGAAAGAATTTGAGCAAATGTGTAAGATATATTCTTCTATGGGGCGTTATATTGAGTGCTTTCTTTACTTTGCTATATGCTTTCTTCGGAAACAACATACTTTCCTTACTTACAAATCAACAAAACGTCCTTGACGCAAGCAGAGACTATATTGTATGGACGCTTTTCATTCCTTTGTGTGGTTGTGTGGCTTTTTTATATGACGGTATCCTTATAGGTATGACCGAAACACGTTTGATGAGGAATGCAATCATCGTTGCAACGGCTTTATTCTTCGCTTTGTACTTCGGCTTGCGGGAAATGTTTGCCAATAATGCTCTTTGGATAGCTTTTCTTGTGTATCTCTCAGGCAGAAGCATACTTATGATGTATATGAGTAGAGGAAAAATTTTCGCCGGACAAGCAATGCGGACGACAAATATGCCAAAGGAGTAATGGAAAAACAGGATAAGCCGCATATTTTGGCTAATTTTGCAGACTAAACATGTAGATATGAAAGACAATAAACAGCAAGGCGGCTTGCAACTTCCGAAAGCCGTACGTTATCCCAAGAATAAAGATATGTATTCGACTTGGAGAGTGAAATTACCCTTGGTTTTATCCCTTGCCAATGCACTTTTCCTTTTGTTTTACGGTCTTGCAGGATTGTTTTTTCAAGACTCGATTACGGCATTTTTGCAAGGAGACAATCTTCCCGCTTGGCTCTTCTTTTGGAAAGAGAACCTGTTGTTTTTCTTTTGTGCAAACTTTGTGTATTATGTCCTTCTCTCCCTGCTTGCTGCACTCTGTATTTATGCATGCTTACTTATATGGAACGGACACGGCACCGGAGTAAACCTCTATGCTTTTTGCAAAACCGGCAGTTTGCTTATCCCTATACTCTTCTTCGGAATGAGAGGTCTGAATATAGGAGATATAATGCTTGCCGTGCTTTTTATAGCATACTATTACATATATCTGTTCCGCCATCAGACAAACAACACCGACACAGCTCAATCCGCAAAAGAGGAATAAAGAAACATTACCTGCAAAAGACAGCATGTTTCAGAAAATATGCTTTTGCAGGTAATGTAATATCTTTTGAATGCAGCAGGTCTTACCTGCAATGATATTCAAGCATTCTTTCTATCTCTCTTGTGCATACCGGACAGAAAGGCTTGTCGCTTCTCATCAGACAATCCTGATATGGTCTGTACATTCCTTTACTTTGATATGCCGCTCCCTCAAAAACGCCGATTTTTTCGTACTCCTTAGTGCATGGAGTAGGTATAGGTGTGGATTTATCCAACATATCTTCCCATTTCCCTTTGAAATTTTTGAGCGATGTTATATTTCGTTGCCATGGCTCCACTTCCGAGGAAACCAATCCGGCATCACTGTCGTTTGAAGAGTACTCATCAGCCAAGCCTGCAAAGGAATGGCCGAATTCATGTATGAGAACGAAAGCGTTTTCGGGGTTTGCGTATGTCGTTGCATAGAAATTATAAATTCCACCGCCGCCATACACATCGGAATTGCAAAGAATGACAATTTGGTCGTAGCTTGCACCCAATAAAGCGTCATGCAAATTCCATAATTGCTCGGTCATAAGATACCTTTCAGAGCCGAATGTATTGTAATGTACGCCTAAATCATTGTAATCCGCCGTGGAATTTTTCAAACCGGGGATACCGCTTTGCTTATCGTACCTCTCTATTCCTATGATATTTATCTTATCCTTTGCGTTGGAGAAAGGCGGCTTGGAAAAGAAGTAATCCGCATACAGTTTCAAATCCGCATACATCTTTTCCTTTTCTCCTTCCGTGTATCCGGCAGGAACAATAACCACATCGAGACATTTATTGCTGTTACCTGCCTTATGAAGCGGTATTGTCTTGGCAAAATCCTTCTTTTCGGCATATTCCAAAGTCGTTCCATCGAAACAGCTTTTGCTTACCGGTTGATACTCATTCTTCCCGTCCCTTGTGAAAAATGAAATCTCCACCTCCGTTTTCGGGAAAGGTATCAAGATTACCTCTTGGAAATTTCCGCAAGTGTTTTTAGCCTCTTCCATGCTCAACCATTCCTCCATAAGAGAACAATAACCCTTGGAAAATAACAACTTGCCTGTTGCCTTCTCTCTTACCTCCACTTTATGAACGCCAAGAGCGAGAGTATCCGTCAGATTGACTTCGCTGCCTGCCCAATCAGGGATTTTCAGAAACCTTTCAATGTTGAAATACTCCACTCCAACTCTTCCGGAATGCGAATAATCTATACGCAGCGTTGCATGCTCGAAATATTTATCAAACTGAGCCATGCAGAACAATGGAAACAACATGGCAAAAAACGCAATAAATCTTTTCATATATCTATCCTTTCTTTGTTAGCATCTGCAAAGGTAAAGGATTTTGACAAACGCAGAGCAAAACTTCCAAAAGAACATTTTACATTCAAAAAAAACACCTTTGAAAATCAACACACTTTCTCCCTGCAAAACAAAACGCCCTTTCGGAAAATTATTACGCCGTTTCAATTTTCTGAATCGGCGTTTGGGTTTCATCAAACGGCGTTTTGGTTTTATGCTTTGCAAGGAGCTGATTTTCCGATAATAAGGAAGGCATGCCGAAATGCTGTCGGCATGCCTTCTTTCTTTTGTTTAATACTGTTCTTCGGACGTTGAAATAAAGCGTCCCGCTTTTCTCTTTTCAGCTTAGAACATATAAGAGAAACTGAACATCACATTGTGAGTGTGAACGGCGTCGCTAACAACTTTTCCGTTGAATTTAACTGCATCGACCAAAGGAGTAAGACCGTAAACGTATCTTGCACCTACCGACATGTTCTTTGCGATATTGAATCTCGCACCAAGGGCAAGACCCAATTCAAAAGTGTTGTAGGCATCATCGTCATAATCAATATCGCCATCTTGATATTGTTCAAGGAGTTCCGCTCCCGGAATATTGGTATCAACATTGTAATGACCTTTCAAGGAAAGGTTAAAACCAAATTGAGGACCTGCTTCAAGCGTCAACTCTCTGATAGGAGTAAATTGGAACATTACGGGAACTATCAACTTATGAGCCGTGGTATGATAGTCATAGTTAGCGTAATAACCGGCAACTGAATTTTCTGTTTTCCACGCATTGCCCTCCATAGAGTACATTAACTCCGGTTGAATGGCAAACATTTTGTTGAACTTGATGTTTGCAAATCCGCCAAGGTGGAATCCTACTCTGAATTTGCTGTCGTCTTGTGTCCATGTGGAAAGATTCAATCCTCCCTTAACGCCAAATCCTACTTTTTGTGCTTTTGCACCTGTTGTTGCACACAATGTCATAACTGCTGCAACTAAACAAACAATTGCTTTTCTCATTGCTTTTACTGTTTTTGTGTTAGTATTTAATCTTAAAACCGATAGCTATATCGTATCGCCATTGCGGTTTATTGCATTAACGTCGCAAATTTTATTTTGGTTCAATACCGGAACAACATTGCAGGTGTCGATTCTGAAGGTATAGTCGAAGACATCGTCCATCTTATGTTTGCGTAAACGGTGTATGTGCGAGGCATTTTCCATGTACTCTCTCGGATTATGCTTTGCCGCCTGCCATACAGCCAATGCCGCATGTGTGGAGTCGTTTTTATTCTCGAATTTGCCGCTTTCCAACAAACGCTCAGCCAAAGCCCCTGCGAAAGCCGTATCTTCAAGGCTGAGAGTATTCTTCCAGCCGGAGCAGAAAATCTGAACATCTTTCTCCATCAAGGAAAGGTAATCGGCAAGAGCGGAAAGATTGCTGAATGCCCCGATTGCTATTTGCAGGGGATTGCTTTCCGAAGCCATGGATATGGCAACGGTACCGTTGGTCGTCGAATGGACGATTTCTTTTCCGCAAACTCTTTCTCGGGTAAACTCCAAAGCCGAGTTACCCCAATCGGCAAAAGGAAAAGTTTTCTCTATTCTCTCTCCTGCCACCAAATAGCCCTTATCCTTGTATTGTTTCGCCTCCTCTATGCTTCGTACCGGTATCATGGCTTTCGCACCGTTGCGAATGGCTGTGCAGATTGAAGTAGTAGCTCTGAGAATATCGGTAACCACACAAATATGCGTGCCGTTCATTGTCCTGAACGGATAAAGAGCAGGACTTAATATTGTTTCTATTTTTTGCATGTCTTGTCAGATTATTTTTCTATTCCACTATTGCGAATGTTCCTCGCTTTACGATTTTTTCTCCTTGGTCATTTACAAATTCCAATACATATATATATGTACCCGGGTGGCAGAACTCTCCTTTGAACTTGCCGTTCCAACCGCTCGACGGGTCGTCGGTTTGAAAAAGAAGGGCAGCCTGACGGTTGAATATGCGGAAAAGGTAAGTGCCTTGAAGAACGAAGCGGCATTCCGGCTTGAAGATATTGTTCTCTGCCCCTTTCGGCGTAAAGGCATTGGGCATGAATACAAGGCTTTCGTGCTTTGTATATGCGGAATTGCTGTTTGCTGTTTGCTGTTTGCCGTCTGCTCCCGTTCCCTGCTCTATCGCTTGGACGAAATAGCCGTTCTCACTTACTGAAAAAGCAAGCTCGTGTGATGTATCTGTATAAGAATTGGCAGAAGTGGAGTTTATCATTATCGGAAGAGGCTCGGAATAGGAGAAACGGAAGATATCGTAACGCTCGACCGAGTTTTGCCAAGCTGCATAAGGTGTCCAAGATAATATGTTCTTATCAGGGTCGGAACAATCGATGGATAAACGCATGGGGCAAACCGTTTCGGAAAACTTATACGTCAATCCGCATTCATCCGGTGCGGAAAAGGTGTAACAAAACAAATGTTCTGCTGCCGAGGAAGGCAATTTGTCTGTATAAGTCAATGTGTTTTGTCCCGTATAAGCCAATTCGGCAATAAGCACAGGGTTTCCGCCATCAATGGAACGCTGCAAACGATATGCCTCCACAGGTAAAGAGGCATCGACATAGAATTCCAAATCTGCCTCTGCATTATTCTCTCGTATGGAAACACGTCGTATTTCGATGAAATCAACTTGCCGCGAAACGGATACGTCAAGCGTTACGGCATTGGAGTTTGCCGTTATGCCGTTATTTGAAACCGCTTCCACGTAAAAGTCGCAACTGCCGAGGCTTAAATCGATTTGTACCTCTTCTTCGGTATTAACGGTAGATTGCAGGAGGGTATAAGCATGGGAAGTTGCATTCTTATAATATATGTTGTACTTCTCCACTCCGTTATCGAAGTCCTGATACTCGTTCCACGAAAGAAGAACACGGTCGGAGCAATCCTTGCGTTGCCGGTTCAGGACAATATTAGTATGAGTGTCCGTTCGCAAACTTGTATTGAAGCAAGTATCAAATGCCATTACCGCAAGCGAATTAAGTTCCTCCACATTGCATTGTTCGCAAACATAGTTTGCCGCATCGGCTCCCCAAACCGTATCAATCGCAACGCAGGGACTGCCGGCACAAATGACATAACCATACACATCAACGGAAGATGAGGGAAGCCAATGGAGGTTTAACTTCTGCGTTTCCACATCAACGGAAGATGATTGCAATATGGGAGCCGAAGGAATTTCCGAATCGACAACTTCAATCTTCACTTGATTTGAGCGAGACAGGCAGGCATTGTCATTTTCCAACTCCACCTTATATAGTATGGTGTCTTCGCAAATTCGAGGCAGTGTATCGACATAATAAATCTCCGATGTGGAACTTATAAAATTCCAATCCGTCTCATCTGTGGTGCGTTTGCGATAAATCTTATACTCTTTTCCTTCACTGCCATGCGGAGGCTCTGCAAGTAAATCATTCCAAGCGAGAGTTACAGTGGCGTTTTGATTTTCTGTTAGAGTGAGGAAGAGCGTCCGAATATTGCTTTCCACCGCTGCTCCGCTCGTTGTAATTGCGCTTAGTTTGTATTGCACGGAAGCATTCGCCGCATTAGTTGCGTTATCCGTGTACTCTGTTGCTGTCGTATTGCTTTCCGTCCCTATAAGGTCGTAATTTCCCGAAGCAGGATTAAAGACCGATATCTCATATCTTACAAAAGCTCCTGCCGTTTGGGTTTGAAAGAAAAGCGTTGCGGAACCATCTTCGTTCACTCTTGCACAGCAAAGTTCAATACTTTGAGCCGACAGCCCGAAAGCATAAAACAATACAATGCAACACCACAACACTGTTTTCTTCATACGTAAGAGTATATTATTCCACGAATTTCTTATCGCAAACAAGCACTTTGCTCATCTTTTCCGTTCTAAGATATTTCCGAGCAAGCTCTCTGATGTCTTCAGGTCTTGTTTCGACTATTGCTTTCTGCATATCATCGAAATAAGACAAAGGATAATCGCTACGTCTCAGCACGGAAAACTTCTCTGCCATGTCAAACACTCCGTCCAATCCTCGCAAGCATTCTCCCAAAAGGTAATTCTTCAAAACACAAAGTTCCTCCTCCCCCACTGTTTCGTTCTGCAATTTTTCTATTTCCTTATCTATCTCCCTGAAAGTTTCCTTTGCTTTCTCCGCCTTGACATCTGCAAGAGTTGAAAGCACGGCACAATCTCTGTAAGTAGTAACGTACGAACCTATTGAGTAAGTATAACCTTTCTCCTCCCTTATATTGGTCATCAGACGTGAGCCGAAATAACCGCCGAACAAAGCTACAAGAACTTTGAAAGGCATAAAATCTTTATCCTTATGAGATATACAGATGTTTCCGAGTCTGAGACTTGCCTGAACTGCCTTATCCTTATGCACAAAGGCTGTTTCAACTTGCGGAAAAGCCGTTACAAACGTTTCTTGCGGAAAATGAATTTTTCCTTTGCCCCAATCGTTTGAACCGAAACTTTGTTCCAATGTTTTCAAAAGCCTGTCCGAGAAATTGCCTGCAAGAGATATTTCACACTCCTTTGAAGAATAGAACTCGTCATAGAATTTCCTCACATCATCTCTTGACAAGAAATCGAAATCACTTGCCTGCCCGAAACCGGAAAGAGGATTCTCCGCAGGGAAAAGAAGTTTATAGAACTTTTTATAGGCAATAATATTCGTCTTGCGGTTGTTAAGCTCTACGGATTGACGTTGTTTGTTTCTGTAAATATCAAATTCTTTTTCCGCATACAAAGGTTGCTTGATTATAAGCTCCACAAGCGGCATGATTTGTGCGGAATACTTCTCCAAAAAAAAGAAAACAATCGAGCTGCTCTCCCTATCGGTGGATTTTTCCACGTATGCAGCATAGTAGTCCAACTTATCCGCCATCATTGCTGCCGACATATCACCGCTACCCTCTGTAAGAAGATTTGCAGCTGCTGCTGCCGTGAAATATTTCTTCTGATTATTGCTGCCGGCATTGGCAAAGATAAATTCCAAACGCACAACCTCACTATCCTTATCGGGAAAGCAGGCAAGTGATATTCCATTCGGGAAAACGATTTGTTGTTCACTCAAATCGGGAAGTCGGAAAGAAAAATCGGAAAACAAAGGCAGTTTGTTCATAAGTCTGTTCAAATTAAAATTCCACCGTCAACTTGGCATTTATCTGCGAAGGCGTAAGGTAATTCGGCACTCCGTAATACTTATTCGAATAATCTGCCACCCAAAAATAAGAGATTACGTTCTTGCTCGAAAAGACATTGAACCATTCCACATTAAGCCAAATTCTCTTGAATACTTTCATGAAATTGTTTTGAGCCCATTTTGCATCTTCATCCTTTATCCGAAAGGTGAAAGCTATATCGCAACGCAAATAATCGGGCATTCTGTTCGTCTGAAGGTATCTTTCCGAATTCGGAGCCCCATAAGGATAACCGCTTCCATAGTTGAAATTGAGGTAAACCCTCAAATACGGCATTCTCGGCACATAATCCTGAAAGGAAATATTGATATTGTATAATTGATCGGTCGGTCTCGGAATATATCCCGCACCATCGCCCTCTATATTCTCCTCGGTATTCATCAAAGACAATGTCAACCATGAGTCAATTCCCTTTATAAATTCTCCGTACAGTCTCATATCTACACCTCTCGCATATCCTACAGCATTATTCTTTGCAGTATATCGCAGTTGTACGTTATCCACCTGATAGGGTATCAAATCCCACATATATTTATAGTACACCGAAGTGATAAATTTGAAAGGACGTTCCAACATTGTGAAATTCCAATCCGATGAAAGAACGAAATGCCATGATTTTTGCGAAAGAATATCCTTGTTTATTCTGCCTGTCTCATCTCTCAACTCCTTATAAAACGGACTTTGAGCATATAAGCCTGTTGCAAAACGAAACAACAAATCTCTTTTTGAGGCAGGCGAAAAACCTATGCTTGCTCTCGGCGAAAAGAAAACCTCATTATTGAAATCCCAATACGAAGCTCTCGCTCCAGCATTCAGAAACCACTTTCCTATTTTAGTGTTTCTGCTCCAATCTCTCTGCAAATAAGCCGTCAGACGATTGGAAGACATATCATTGTCCGACTTGAAAACGTTTTGCAAAGCAGGAGGCGTTACACCCTCATACACACCCGGAACATCGGGAGTGTATGGTATGGTATAACCTGCCGAATCCACCATTTTCCATTCATTCACTCTGTCGTTTATGATTTCTCTTTGGTATTTCAAACCCCATCTCAATTTGCCACTTTCGCCATACTTTATTCCCTTATGCTCGATATTATAAATATTTGCGACAAGATGATTTCTCGCATGCTCCTTATACGTCCCTATTCCACGCTCCAAACCCTCATCATCTCCGTATCCCAAGCCTGTTTCAGACAACCAATATTGTCCCTGTATGTCATAGTTCACTCTTTCGTCTGTTGCAAATCCGGAAGCGATGAATTTCAACTGCAAATCCTTTTTAATGTTGTGCGTAAGCATAAATGCACCAAACAAAGACGAGAATTTATCGGCTTCCTGCCCGTCAAAATAAACCTTTAACTTCAAAAGCTCATATAGATTTCCAAAAGACGTTTCTCTGTTTTGGGGAATAAATTCATACTTATTATAAGCCACATTACCGAGAAAGGCAAGTTCCGTCTTCTCATTCAAATCGTATGTTGCATAAAGCTGCAAATCATTGAAAGAAGGGAAGTAATCTCCCTCCGTATCCATTGCGGAAATAAGGTGTTTGGTGTTTTTGTTTCTAAATCCCAACTGATAGGTAAATCGACTGCCCAAAGCCTGCTCCACATGCAGACTTGCTCCCAAGAGACCAAAAGAAGCCGAAGCCGAAAAAGCCTGCGGCTTACGATATTTTATATCCAAAACAGATGACATCTTATCTCCATACTTTGCATCGAAACCTCCGGAAGAAAAAACAATGTCTGATACCATGTCGGAATTGATAAAACTCAATCCCTCTTGCTGAGCGGAACGCACAAGGAAAGGACGGAACACCTCTATATCATTTACATACACCAAATTCTCATCAAAATTTCCTCCTCTCACATTATACTGCGAACTAAGCTCGTTATTGGAAGACACACCGTCGAGACTTTTCAACAAACTCTCCACTCCTCCCGTAGGACCGGCAACATTCTTTGCCCATTCCGAACTTATGCGGGTCAGTCCCTCCTCTCTCGAATTATCGCCCCTTATTTCCGCTGCCTGCAAAAGCGAAGACTCTTCAACGAGAACAAAATCCAATCTGTGTTTCTCCCCTTTTCTCAAAACCAAAATTCTTTCCTCTTTCTTATATCCTACAAAAGAGACAACTATTTTCAGTTTTTTGTTGTCAGGAAGCTCGAAAGAATACCCTCCCTTCTCATCAGTCGTACTGCCCACAGGCTTGGATAAATTCACAACACCCACATTGGCTCCCTGCAAGGCATTTCCCGCACTATCTGTTACAATGCCGAACAACTCTGCCCCCTTTTGCGAGAAAGCAGCAATGGAACAAAAAATCAAAACTATGAAACAAACTACCCTTTTCAAACCCTATGTTTTTGAAAGCAAATTTAGGCAAAATCCCCGAACCACCAAGCAAGCAGGAAACAAAAAAACAAAGTCGTCTATGATTTTCCCACTTCATTCTATCACCATCAGTCAGAAAGGCTCCCGCATACCCCCTAAATCCAAACGCCGTTCTAATTTTTTCTTTCGGCGATTCAGAAAATT
>URCX01000035.1 GCA_900546465.1 uncultured Bacteroidota bacterium
CAATTCCGGGTTGCTGCATCCTTCGCAGCGTCTGGGGCAGCCGCAGAACCAAATACCGATGCGCTTTCCGAGACCCAGCACCTCCACTGGATACAAAATTCGTGCAATATACATCAGATTTTCCTTACCAGAAGATACGCCGCTAGTTCTTGCCGCTTTCCATCTTTTCAGGTTTGATAATCCAGTAATTCAAATCCTGACCGGAAGAGGTCTTGAACTTTCCGAATTCTTTGCGCTCTTTTCCGTAGTTAGACAAAACGGCTTTCAAATCTTTGTTATCCTCCAACACAACAAGAGTTTTCCCCGTATTATCATTTACAGTATAAACAGTAGGAGTGTCGGTGTCGGAGAAAGAAGAGATATAATACTTCCCTGTTGCAGAAAAATCAGCAGTGTATGTGCCGACTTTACCGGAGAGCTTTTTGATTTTCTTGTTCTTATCGACAAGCAGCAATTCCCTGTTATAGGCTTCCGATTGTGCTGCCGTAAAGTAAATCTTTCCCGATTTGTCATCAATATAGCAAATATCCGCAACGTCATATTGTCCTGTCGTTATAGGTTCTATTTCCTTTGTATAAATGTTTACCTTGTACAAATTCATAAAACCGTTCTTCTCGCTTTTGAGTATGAAATTCTTTTTATCGCTTAGGAAGTTTACATCTTCGACCTGTTCAATATAGCACTCGTTTCTCTCATCGTAAATCTTATTCAATTTGTAGTCATTGCAGTTTGCCACGAACAATTCATAGTGATTTTGATGACGATTCAACTTATGAACAAATACTTCGTTATTCAAAGTCCATTGAAGTCGCGGAATGTAAATGTCTTTATTCGGTCCCAAATCAATATTGTGGGTTTGTCGTGCTTCTATATCGTAAACCAATACGCTGACAATGGAATTGTCTTCGCCGGCTTTCGGATATTTATAAGTATATTGAACAGGATATAAACTGCCATAGTAAGGTATGGTGTATTCCTTTACTTTGCTTTCATCGAAAGAATAGAATGCTATTTTCTTAGAGTCCGGACTCCAAAAGAAACCCTTTGTTATCGCAAATTCTTCCTCATACACCCAATCGGTTGTTCCGTTTATTATTTTGTTGAACTCTCCATTGGTTGTGATTTGTGTTTCCTGCATATCTGATAGATAAAGCATGAATAAGTTGTTGTCCTTCACATACGCCACTTTGCTGCCATCGGGAGCAAATTCAGTCAAACGCACTTTGTCTTTGCTGACAGAGGTAAGTTGTTTGGTCTTTATATCATATATATAATAGTTTGCCAAATACGAACGCCTGTAAATGAATTGCGGATTGGTAGCCAGCAATAATTTACTTTCATCTTGGTTGAACTGATAATCGAAAACATATTCGCTTTCCGTTTTGAACTTCAAATCGGAGAAAGAAACAATCTCTTCTGTTTTCTTTCCGGTAGCATAAGCATACTTTTCAATGCCTTCTCTTTTGAGAATACAATAATTCTCACCGTTTTTCATGGAACGAATTTCATCTATGGACTTACTTCTGAAAGTTCCCTTTGCCCAAATGTCTTCAAGAGTTATTTCTTGCGCAAATACACTGCAACATAATAGCAAAGCCGCCATCAAAATACTTGTTTTTCTCATTTCTTGTGCTGTTATCAAAAATCTACTCGACTATATTGTCTATCAAAATATCCTCATACTTCATCAAAGGATTGATATTCTTCCTGTCAATCGGGAAAAGAGTATCCAAAACCCAACGGTCGATTTGTCTGCTGTTGCGATATTTATTCAATGCAAGTCTGTGTACGTATTCCGTCATATACTTTCCCCACTTCGTATCCTTATGTTCTCTGTAATAAGCTTGCAAAGCATCTTTGTACTCCTGCTTTATAACGTCTTTATCGTCATAAACAGAAGTATTTTCCAATCCTTTCGTTACGGTGAAACACAAATGCTCTATTTCCCTTTGTACTAAATCCTCTCTGATAAAGTCAGGGTTTTTCACCAAGAACTCATCTCTCCACGCAATTCTTTTGAAGACTGTGGCAAGAGGTATATTCAGAGCAGCATGCCAAACAGTCGGCATATCGTATTCCTCAATCCATAAACCGCGATAGTATCTGTATTCCTCGGTCAACATTCCTTTTAATCTGTTATAAAGAAATGCGGGATTGACTTCAACAGAGTAAGAGGTGTCTTCAAAAGACATTATTCTGTATCCGTATTTGGCATATTCGGATTGAAACTTCTTCATATCGCTTTTCAAAGCATTCAAAACCCGAATGTCGTTATGTATCAAAGCTCTCACCTCTTCATCGGAAAAGGTTTTGTGTAACGTTACCGTCTTGTCCTCACAACTTAATTCATGATAGAAATACAAAATCTGATACGCCCAATCTGCATTGTCTGGATCTCCCTTAAACATATTCTCAAACAATCTGCAAGCCGTATCTATGACATTTCTTTCACTGAACGGCAGTTTACTCAATTTATAAGAAAACTCCGTCAATTTCGTATCGTCCATGCGGCTTGTGTTCTGGGCAGAAAGCCCCGAGATAAACATCAAACCCATCAACAAAATCCCGATAAGCAAATTTTTCATCTCAACAAAAAGTTTTATTTCTTCGGTCGCAACAGGCGAACGACTTGCAAAGGTAGCTAAAAAAGCGAACAATTTGGACAATACTGAAAAAAAATGTACCTTTGCAAGCCAAAACGCAGACAAAAATGAAGGTTGTAAAAACGGCAAAGCTTTTGGAATTTCTCTCATACGTCGGCTTGCTCGCTACGGTCGTGTATTACTTCTTTATAGGGTTCAAAAGCATAGAATACGTGGCTTTTGCACTGCTTATCGTTTGCATTTTGCGTATGGTGGGAGCAAGTCTGAAAGCCTCTTTCTTTGAAAAGGAATATACCAAATTGAAAGAAGACAACGAGTTTATGCAAAGGCGGATAAACGAATTGCAAAAGACCGAGCAGCAACAAAAAGAATAAATAATACAAACTTAATATGATAAGTCCGCCACAGGCGGAGAGAAAACAGAATTTTTATATGGCAACAACAGCAGACATCAAAAACGGATTGTGCATAGAGTTGAACAATGATTTGTTCTCTGTGGTGGAATTTTTGCACGTAAAGCCCGGCAAAGGAAGTGCCTTTGTAAGAACCAAGTTGAAGAGCTTCAAAACCGGAAGGACATTGGAACATACCTTTCCGGCAGGATGTAAAATCGATACTTGCAGAGTGGAAAGACGTCCGTACACCTATCTTTACAAAGACGATACCGGCTACAACTTCATGCACGCCGAAACATACGAACAGATAAACATAGAAGAGAGCATGATAAACGCTCCACAGTTTTTGAAAGAAGGACAGTATGTTGAGATAATCGTACATGCAGATACAGAAACTCCGCTTTCTTGTGAGCTTCCTCCGTTCGTAGAAATGGAAGTTACCTACACCGAACCCGGCGTCAAAGGCAATACCGCAACCAATGCAATGAAAGATGCCACCGTTGAAACGGGAGCAAAAGTGCGTATTCCTTTATTCATAGAAACAGGCGAAAGAATAAAAGTAGATACAAGAACATCGGAATACGTTGAGAGAGTAAAATAACGGATTATATTTTATTACAAAGTTAAAGGCGGAGCACACAAAGCTGTTCCGCCTTTTTTATATCTGCAAAATTATAAATGCACACACCGAAAATACTTTTTCAATTTGTATATTGTAAAAACAATACACGCAAAGACGAAACAGACATTCTATCAAGAACTAATAAAAGCCTGTTTTATAAGTCGCATACTGCGATTTTTCTTTATAATTACTATTTCGGATAAGCTGCCATAAGCATTTGAACCTCACAACTTTGTACTCATCAAAATAAAACGCCGTTCCGGAAAAACAGAAGGGCGTTTTAATTTTTTCTTTCGCCGTTTCAATTTTCCGGAACGGCGTTTGGATGGTAGCTTGTTTTAAGGGTTTTGCTTATTCCACTTGATAAGGTTCTTTTTATAGCTTTTGATGAGATATTTGAACCATTTGTCTGCTTCGTATTTGTCCATCAGACGGTTCGATTGTGCTATTTTTTCATTGCGTTTGCTTTGTTCGAGACTCATCATCGTCCCTAATTTCCTTTGTATCTTCTTTGTGTGTTTTGCTTTGTAGCCAAAGTCTTTCAAACTTGCGAGTGCTTCGACGCTTTGTTCGTATTGGCGATATTTCATTAGTTGTTCGATGGTGTTGACTGCCAATGCGTCATTGCCGAAACTGTAAATTATTTCTCTTATGGGACGGTGCTGTACGCTCATTTCTTTAAGATTGTGCGTAATATAGAACTGTTCCAATTCGGCATACTCTCTCAGAAATCTGTTGGTGTCTCCTCTTTCAAGTATGCTGTCTGTGGCTTCTCTCCTTTTCACATATTCCAAAGGTTGTTCTATTTGTCGTTTCAATGAACGCAAACGGCTTTTGTCCAAACGGCATTCGCTGCTTCCTTTTATCTGCATTGCTCGGTTTATATAGTCTTCCGCAAGGTAGAAATCATTCTTACGGATGCAGTCGATGATGTTGTAAACCATCACGTTGATTTCTTCTTGCTTCTTACTGCAGACTTTATTGTCTATTGCTCGAAGATAGCTGTTCATTATTTTGACAATGACGCTGTCATCTTTCATTTTATATCTCTCCAACAACTCCTCCGTCTTGGCGACAAGGCTGTCTGCTTTTTCTACCTCACCTTGAAATATTGCATATTCCGCATTGTGCATTCTTTTTGCCGTAACTTCTCTTATGGCAGAGATATACATCTTCTCTACTTCGTCTTTTTCGGCATCGATTTTGGCAAGTTTGTTGGCAGTTTCCAAAACTTCCAATGCTTTTTCGTAATTGTTTACTTTCAAATAGGACAAGGTTTCAAAGAATTTGTCGTCTATTTCTTTTCTAAGGCTGCGTGTCTTTGTGTTGGTTACCACAGTACTCTTTTCAGGCAGAGCGTTGTCGGACGATGGTATGTATTCCTTTTCTATTTTCTTGACATCTTCCTCTGCATCGCTTTCTGTCTGTTTAATGAACTCCGGATATTGCTCGGCATATCCTGTATTGGGTGCTGCGGATTCAAGACTGTCCAAAACAGGGTCGGTTTCTTGCAGACTGCCTTGCAGAAGGGCTATTTGCTTCAATATATTGTCTTCAAAGCTTCCGCCGACCATGGCTGCAAGTTCTCTTGCCTTATGCAGCAAATCCATTTTGATTTCGTTATTCTTTGCTTCCGGCATGGCTTTGGCTTGTGCTATGTAGCTGTTCACGACAATGTTTACCACCTCATCAAAATCTGCTGTATCGCTTATGCTTTCGCGATTGCGTTGGAAGTAATCGTAGGTATTGTTTATGAAATCGCCTGCCACATCATTGCGTCCTTTTGCGATGGCTTTCTTTGTAACGTCTATATGTTCCTTATATATGTTGTTACGACAGTTAACGAGCTTGTTCTTTATTACACCCTCGTTGCAGATTTTCATAGGGTCTTTCTTGCAATAGTTCTCCAATTCTTCCAATATGTCGATTGCATAAGCGTATTTGCCTTGCTTGATTAGGGAAAGGGATTGCAGGAGGTTTTTATCGTAGGTATAAACCAATAAATTCTTACACAAAAGACTTTCTTCTTCGGAAGGGGTAAAGCTGTTGATTATTTCTGTCAACCTGTCGGCTGTTGTCATTACTGCTCCGCTGTCAAGGCTTATCTTGGCAAGTTCATAATTTGCCATGACATTACGCGGATTGCTTTGTATGCTCTTTTGCAGGTAATCATAAGCTTCTTTTGGTTTGTTGTTCGCTTTGGAGAATACGGCTTTTCTATAATACCAATCGCTCATTCTCGGCAGCATAAATTCGACAAGTTCTTTGTTTTGCTTTACGAGCGTCTTCAATTCAATCCATTTCGCATATATGTCGTTATCACTGTTATATATCTCGTTTTTTGAAAGAAAGGCTTCTGCAGAAGAGAGCTGAAATTCATACACAGGCGACATATCGAAATTTTCACTACTGATTGCCGCACACGTTTTTATGTGTTTGAGGTAATTATTCAGAATATCCTTTTTTGCAGATGGCGATAGAGTTTGTGCATAAGCCGATATCGTCAAGACAATAAGGCAAACAAAGCCGAGGAACTTTTTCATCTTTTGTAAATATAAGGTTTTTAATCAAGGAGCAAAGATACTACATATTTCACAAAGCACCACTGCATCGCAGAAGCCTATCATATTAGATATGTTCTTTCAATACGATTCGTCAAATCGAAAAGAAAGATATGTCAAAGGCTATTTGTTACTTTTTCAACTTCCAACGGTATGCGAAATACGTGGTAAGGAAGTAGAAACCCGTCAGTATCCATAGCCAATAGTTCTCCATGGATATTTCTGCCATGCTGCTACCCATCGTCATCATTCTTGCAAATCCATTGGCAGCATCAGTCGAAGGAATGATATGCGAAATCATTTCCCACACTGCCGGCATTGCTTCACGCGGCCAAGGAAGACCTGTCATAAGAAGCATAGGTACCGACATGAAAATGTAGAACGGTATAGCGTTTTCTCTGTTGTTGAAGAATACTCCTATGGTCATACCCAACAATATGACGGCAAAAAGAAACGGAGTGATGAACCAAACAACCTTCATCGGGCTTTCAACAAGTTGTGGTAAATTGAAATATTTCGGAATAATGATAAGAACATACACCATTATCGGTATATATGTGATGAATATCGCCAAGGCTCGACCAAAGATTATTCGTAACAAACCATGGTAATGTGCGTTTTCTTGTATGGAGGTTGCGAGTTTATCTTTCTCTCTTACTCTGCCTGTAAGCATGCCTATACCTATCAGTAAGGTCTGTTGCAATACAAGTATAAGTATTATAGGCAATATGAATGAAGGATAACCTCCGGGATTGTACAAAAGGTGCTGAGTAGGTTTGAAAGGCTGAATTGCACTGACCGCCTGATCGTATGTCTTTCCGTGTGCAATAAGATTCTTTGCCTGAATTTCACCACCCATTGTCAAAGAAACAGATGTAGCAGCCAATGCAAGATTTCTGTACCAAAAGAAAGACGTAACGTCTGCATATACACCTACGGTCGTTTGTTCTCCTGAATTTATGCTTTTACTGAAATCGTCAGGTATATAGATGATACCATGCACCTGAGAAAGCTTCTGCATACGCTTGGCTTCCTCCATATTGTTGCAATGAGTGGCAACTTTTACTTCCGGAGCAGCATCCAATCTTCTGATAAACTCTCGGCTTAAAGCAGTATTTGATTCGTCCACAACGGCAATGGGCATATCGTTCAACAATTCCCTGTTATAGACATATCCGCAGACCATAGGATAAACCAAACATGCTATGAAGAAAACTATCAGCACACCTTTATCGGTGAAGATGTTGTACAACTCTCTCCGAAGTATGTGAAGCATGTCAATCCATGCCGCTTTATATTTCCGTAAACTTTCTCTCGTGTTTGAATTCATAAGCTAATCTCTTGAATAGTTCAATCGCACCATAGCTTTCTTCAATCTCGACAATACAAAGAACGGAAGAATGTTGAACATCAAAAGATAAACAAAAGGTCTCCATGAGTCAAGCATTCCAAGTCCGTTTATCTGCACATTACTGTATATTACATAGTATTGTCGTAAAGGATAAAGGAGGCTGTAAGGTCTTACTGCCGGCAACATTGCCAAAGTAGGGTATGTAAATCCTGCAAGAGTGAAGCCGAGCGTTCCATAAAAAGCACCTATTGACAAAGCTGTCCTCATAGTTGGCAGACAACCTATAATAAATATGCCCAAGGCTTGATAAGCTACTATTGTCAACACACTGCCGAGGTAAAGCAAAGGGGTCATGCCGTGTATTGTAAAGCCAAGGTACTTCTCCAATATTATCCTACAAAGAATTTCCATTATCGAAAACAGAACTGTATATGGCAACAACTTTCCTACCAAAGCCTTCCAGATAGCCTTGTCCGCCATTGCCAACCATCGTCGCGAGCTTCCTTGTTTTATTTCTATGCCGACCACATATATTGTACAAACAAGGCACATCAGGAATATAATTCCCGGCATTATTATCGAAGATAGGTAATAGGAGTAGTTCAAAGTTGGATTGCCTATAATATGTATGTCTGTCTTTATCGGTTGTATTTGAGCCATTGCCCGATTTTGGTCTTCCCCTTTGGCAAGTCTCAATTTCAGATTCACCCCTGCCGACATTGTATTCAGCATAGTAGTAAGTTCTTTCATTATCAGAGAACCTCCCAAATAGTGAACATACTCTGTACAGAACACAACCTCCGGTTGATTTCCGTTAACGACCTTCTCTTGAAAATCTCTCGGGATAATCACAAAGGCATAAATATCTCCACGTTGCATTCTCGCCTGAGCAACCTCGTATGAGGAGAGTTTGTATTTAACTTTGCAGAACTGCCCGGAAGAAATAGTCCTTACAATTTGCCGTGAAGAAGAACTATTGTCAAAATCTATCACCGCTATCGGCATTTGAGTCGGAACGCCCTTGTTCAAGAATGTTGCAAAGAACAATACCACCACAAGCGGTATCACTATCGTCATTACAAGATATATAGGGCGGGAGACCATTCTCCTCAACTCTCTAACCAAAACAGAGATGAAGCTTCTCATTTTATGCTTTCTATTTTAGCTCAGACCAATTTATGATAACGCTCATTCCGGGACGGAAATCCGCATTCTGATCCAAAGGAACGGCTCTTACTTCAAATGTTTTAGTATCGTATTCGTCTGTCAACTTGGTTGCCTTCCAAGTTGCGTATGAACCTAAAACCTTTATATAGGTTACCTTCAACGTTATCTCTTTATCATTCAAAGCAGGAACTTTTGCTCTCAACTTATCGCCAACCTTAATTTTGGACAAAAGGTTCTCTTTTAAGTTGAAGGTTACCCAGATGTCGCTCAAATCGACAATATTCATCAAAGGGCTTCCGCTACCTACCAATTCTCCGACCTTTGGGAATATCTCGGCAATCTCTCCGCTGATAGGAGCCACAAGTTTTGTCTCGTTCAAATAAGACGTAGCTTCATTCACCGCACCTTTCGCTCTTTGCACCTGTGCCAAAGCAGCCATCTTATCCTCTTTTTGAGCACCGTTCAAAGCCATATCATACTGACTCTTCGCAGCCTTTTCCTGAGCTTTTGCGGCATCGTATTTCGCCTTAACCTCATCATACTTTTGAGCCGCTATCACACCCTTATCATAAAGATTCTTCGTTCTGTCGTAGCTCTTCTTTGCAAAATCGGCAGCAGCTTTTGCCATTTCGTATTGTTCCGCAGCAGCTTCTATTGTTTCTTTACGCGTTCCGTTTTGTGCTTTCAAACTTACAGCAGCAGCAGCAGACTCTGCGGCTTCCGCCTGCATAACTTTTGCATTTATCTCAGGAGAGTCTATCAATATCAAAGTGTCTCCTTTCTTCACCGACATTCCTTCCTTATATCTGATTTCCAAAACTCTTCCCGGCAACTTACCGGATACTCGTACCTCTGTAGCCTCTATTTCACCTTGAATAATGATGTCATCCGGCGTAAGGATAAAGTATCCGATTATTCCTATCACGGCAATAACCGAAATCAAAACCACGAACGACATTATCAATGTCTTGTTTTCCTGCTTTTTCATTTCACTATTGTTTTACTTTGATTTTACCTAATGATTGTTCCAAATAAAGTTTCGTCAACATTGTATTTATCTCCGCATCTATGTTTTCGCTTTTCGCACTGACCCACGCAGTTTGAGCTTCCATCAAATCCGAAGTCGAAATAACGCCCTCCTCAAACGACAACTCTGCATAACGAAGATTTTCCTCTGCATTTGCAAGGTTGTTCTTCGCAAGAACCGACTGTTTGAAAGACTCGTTTCGTTTGAATTGCGTCATATTCGCTTGCAACTCCAATTTCTCCAACAACTCATCCCTTTCCATCTGTGCTATGTTGTAAGCATGCTTTGCAGAAGAAAGAGTATGGAATCTTTCTCCCCAATGGAATATAGGAACCGTAACACCGACACCCACCGAGAAATATCCGCTGAATTTTTTCTCAAATCCGTTAAAGACATTCGGGTTTGAGACAATATAATTGCCGCTTGCAACAATATTAGGCATGAATCTCGAACGAGCTATATTGATTTCACTCTTAGCCATCTGCACTTTCAATTCCAACATCTGTGCTTCCGGTCTTTGATTCACCTGAGAAGCTATACCGTTATCCGAACTTATATCGCTCAAATCCGTTTCCGCCGCTTCCGTCAACTCATAATCCTGTTCCAAAGGCATGCCGCAAACCTGGTTCAGCAACATCTTCGCAAGCCTCAAACCATTTTCAGCCTTTGTCAAGGTCATTTCAGCCTCATTGAGCTTTACCTTAACTTTCAATTGGTCTGCCTTGGTGGCAAAACCCTCTTGAAACAAAGCCTCCACATTGGTATCTGTCTTTTGCAACAGGCTGAGATATTCCTCTGCCAACTTCTTTTTACTCTGTAACGAAACAACTCTCCAATAAGCCTCATCAACCTGAATCAATAAATTTATTTTGGAGTTCTCATCACCCAAAGTCGCAAGTTCTTCCAAGGTTCCTGCCATTCTATACATTTCCAAAATCTTTCCGCCCATGAATATAGGCTGGGTAAAGCCTATTCCTGCCACGAAAACATTCTGCATATCGAACTCCATAGCCTCTTTCGGCAACAAGGCATAATCCTTAGGCTGAATTTTCTCCGGATTGGTCAACGGATTGAATGGTTTCCCATTTGCATCGACCGGAAGCGTAACCGTTCCACCACGACCATTTGGAAAATCCGCCGTAAGCATTTGATCCAATCTCATTGTGAAAGAACCATCTGCCGCTTTACTACCCACAGGCAACAAAGCGTCCTCGGCAAGCATGGATATATTCTTGGAATTGTACATATACGCTCCCGTGGCATTGAAATTCGGCAAGAAATGCGTAAACGCCGCCTTTCTTGTCTGCTGAGCCTGCAAGAGCCTCTCATTTGAAATACTTACGCTTTTGTTATGCTTCAACGCCATACTTCTGCAACTATCTATCGTCAGACTGCCCTGAGCCGAAACAGTCGAAGCGAAGAGAGAACACAAGCATAAGGCAAAGCCCATAAAGATGTTTTTCTTCATAAAACAAACACGTTAACTGCTTTTGACATCAAAATTTTCACCTATATCGTACCACTGAGACGAATTATTGTTCACTTGCACGATTTTTTCATCCGCTTCACTAATACAAAAGACACATACGAAAATTCCATTCAAAGGATACATCACCTCTCCCATAAATTCCAGCTTAATATTGAATAGAAAGCCACACCTTGCCATTCCGCCATAAGCAAACGCCCTTTCGTTGAAATCCAAACGCCGTTCTAAGAAATTCTTTCGCCGTTCCGGAAAATTAGAACGGCGTTTTATCAAGAGGCTTAAAAGCAGGTGCTTATTACAGGAGCGGATAAAGAGACTTTACTACCTTTTCTCGCACTCGGTTTTGCCACCTCTTTGCAAGCAAGCCGGCATAAAAAAACTTGCAAATATCGAATACGTAAAAAGAATTATCGTATATTTGCAGCGTGGTTGCAAAACCGCACGTTTTAATTGAATGAAAGCGTTGTGCATCATCTGCAAATGAAAACCTGAGAAATTTTCTATGAGAGCAGAGAGTGGACACACAATGGTTTCACGCTTCCGGCGTGAGCCCGTTGTTCGTATTCTTTGCTCTTAGGTATTCTCAGGACCTTCATTTGGAGATTGTGAACAGTGGTTCACGCTTCTCTTGTTTTTTATTTCCCGAAGAACCACAGGGATTTGATAAATCATTAGAATGGACGCAAAATTAAAGTCTCATTTCATCAATATCTATTGTATGATATTGGCAGATGGAAAAGTGGAACAAAAGGAGCTGAACCGCATGTACGAAATCGGCACAAGAGGATACGGTGTTACGCCTGAGGAAATAAACAAAGTGCTTCTCAGTGGCGACATAGTGTTTTACAAACCGGAGAGCGAGGAAGAAAGAGTGTTGTATCTCTACGATTTGGCTTGCGTTTCGGTCTCCGATGAAGTAATCCCCGCTGCGGAAAGAGTGCTTTTGGAAAATTATGCAAGGAAATTCGATGTCGAAGAAAACCAAATCACGGACTTTGTCGAGTTTCTGATTGATTGTGCAAAGAAAAATCTTTCGCATGATGAGGTATTGAACGAACTAAATAAATAATGAACAGGAGGGAAAAGCAATGAGTATAAGCGATTTGTTCAAGAAGAAAAACGAGAAAGAACTTTCTCCGGAGATGTCGAAGAATGAAAATAATGCCGGACAGGGAAACAAAGACCTTGTCGAGAATTGGGAAAAAGACGGTGTAGAATCAGCCGGCAAGATGAGCGGAGCACCATCGGCATTGGAGACAAGTCTGCAAGTAGTGGTGGAAAAGGTGAAGAAGAAACAAGCAGGAGATGAACAAGCTCAGGCAAAGTGGCAGCAGGAAAAAGAAGAAAAAAGAGTGGAATATGAAACCAAAATCAAAACCAACGAAAACGAATTAACCATTTTAGAAGGTCGTAAGAACGAATACGAAAAACAGAAATCGGCTCTTAATGCCAAGAAAATAGAGTTTGAAACCAATCAAAAGACAAACAAGAACGCTCTTGTCAACTTTATTTTCGGATTGGTAATACTTGCAGGCATCACCATATATCTGTTTATCTTTTACAGTTCCACGGCGTATTCGGCATTCTTCAAGAAATTCAATGCCGACAATACAGATATAACGACCGCCATATTAGATCCACAAGCCCTCGCTAATGCTTGGGCAGGTGGCATGACGGAATTTTTCTTCGTCATTCTCATACCTACGCTTTTTCTTGGTTTGGGTTATATAATTCACCAATTCAATTCGAAAACGGCAAGTAAACAAATAACACTATTAAAGGTTGTTGCTCTCTACGACTTGACCTTTGTATTCGATTGTCTCTTGGCTTACAAAATTGCAAACAGCATATACGAAGTGCAAATAGAGGGGTCTATTGAGACTATGCCGCCATTCGGTTTTTCTATGGCAGCAAGTGATGTGAACTTTTGGACGGTTATATTCTGCGGATTTGTGGCTTATGTCATCTGGGGACTTGTCTTTTCCTTTGTGATGACGAACTATGAGGCTCTTCACAAACATACAGGTGAGATAACACGCATAGACCAAGAGATGACGGACTTGAACAATAAGATTTCCACGGTTGACAAGGATATCGTCAAGCTCAAAAACGATATGGAACGCTTCAAAGGCGAGGTCGAGAAGATTACATACAGTTTGAGGAACGGAATAGTCTATGATTGGACGGATATAAAGAATGCATTGGCTTTATTCTTGAAAGGTTGGCTGGCGTTCCTGTCCATACAAGGCAAGGACGAATCGGCAAAAAATGAAGTCAAAAACGTATATGACAAATTCATCGTCGGTATAGACAATATGCTGACAGACAAACAATCGAAGTAAAACATCAAAAAGACAAAAGAATATGAAAACAAGAAGATTGCTGTTGTTGATTGCAATATGTGTTTGTTTCCATGCCTGTGGAGGAAGAAGCGATGGTAATAAAACCGGAGACAAAGAGCAACCGAAAGCTCAGCCTTTGAATATCACTGTTTTGATTGACCTTTCGGACAGGATTAAACGAAACACCGAAAACATGGAACAAGAGGATAAAGATATTGCATTGATAGTCAATATCGTCGTTTCTTTGAAAGATAAGGCTCAAAAGGAAAAGTTCACCGGTAAAGACAAGTTCAAGGTTTTGTTTTATCCGAACCCGAAACTCGAGGACATCAATTCCGTTATCGGAACGCTCGAAATAAATATGGAAGTGCCGAGAAAAGAAAAAGGATTGCTGAAACGCAGATTACAAACGATTGACAGCTTGTTCTCAAACACTCTTCACTCTGTTTATAAGCAGACAAAGAACGATGGAGATTGGTCAGGCTCGGATATATGGGGCTTTTTCAGAGACAGGGTACAGGATCAGTGCATTATTGAAAGTTATCGAAATATTCTTGTCATTCTTACCGACGGATACATTTACCATAAGGATAATAAAGAGCAGAAAAACGGCAAACAATCTTGGGTAACGCCGCTTGTGCTTGACCAAAATCCCGATACAAAATTACTGAATCCTTTGGATGAAGGGCAAAAATTGAGCGATTTGGAGGTATTGGTGTTGGAGGTTGACCCTGCAAAATCATCTCATTT
>URCX01000036.1 GCA_900546465.1 uncultured Bacteroidota bacterium
TGCTTCGACAACTTCTCGTCTTGCTCCTGGTCTTGCTCCGGATATGGCATCACAGACTTGTACTATCGGAGCATAAAGACTCTGCATTTCAATTTCGTCATGATGGGAACCGATTGCATTACTTACCTCCGGTTTTTCTTTATATTTTTCGGCAAGTTTCATTCCGAGTATTGCGTGCGGAAGTTCAGGTTCGTTGTCAGGCACTTTGCCTATATCGTGTAACAAACCTGCTCTCTTGGCTATTTTAGGGTTCAAGCCCAATTCACTTGCCATTGTGGCACAAAGGTTAGCCACCTCACGGGAGTGTTGCAAAAGATTCTGACCGTATGAAGAACGATACTTCATCTTGCCTATCATTCGTATCAACTCATGGTGCATGTTTACGATACCCAAGTCTATGCACGTTCTCTTACCTGTCTCTATTACATCTTGCTCTATCTGCTTTTTGGTTTTTGCGACTACTTCCTCTATTCTTGCAGGGTGGATACGACCATCGGTTACCAATTTATGCAAAGCAAGTCTTGCTACTTCTCTTCTCACCGGATCGAAGCAGGAAAGTAAGATAGCATCAGGAGAATCGTCTATTATGACTTCCACGCCGGTAAGGTTCTCCAATGTTCTGATGTTTCTACCTTCTCGACCGATAATTCTACCTTTTACTTCTTCGCTTTCAAGATTAAAAACAGACACTGTATTTTCTATTGCGTGTTCGGTGGCTGTTCTTTGTATGGATTCAACGACAATTTTCTTGGCTTGTTGATTGGCTGTCAGCTTTGCTTCTTCCACGATCTCCATTATCTTGTTTGCCGCATCGTTTTTTGCTTCCTCAGTCAGGCTGTCTATCAGTTGTGCCTTTGCTTCATCGGCTGACAAACCTGCCATTTGTTCTAATTTTGTTATGCTTTCTCTGTATGCTTTCTCTACTTCCTGTTGGCGAACTTGAAGTCTTTCGGCTTGTTTGTTGAGATTGTCTTTGGCTGCCAAAAATTCCGTACTCTTTTTCTGCAATTCCTCAACCTTTTGGTTCAAAGCCTGCTCCTTTTGCTTGATTTTGTTCTCTGCTTGCATGACTTTGTTGTTTCTTTCTTGCACCTGCTTTTCATGCTCGGCTTTCATTTGCAAGAATTTTTCCTTTGCTTGCAGAATTTTTTCCTTCTTCAAAATCTCGGATTTCTCCTCTGCCTCCTTTAATACTTGCATGCTTTTTTTCTCCAAAGCATTTCTCAATTTCGTTGTGGATAAAGCTATTCCGACTCCAAGTCCGACTGCTAATCCGATGACAATATAGATTACTACGTCCATTGTTTGTGTTTATAAATTAGTTATTTATTGAAGCATTTGAGCATCGGAAGTATTTTGAACCGAACATCAAGGATAGAAAAAACCGCATCAACTCGTTATGGAGCGTAGTAAACTCCGAAATAAAAAGATTTGAGTGCCTTTCGTGTCAAACTTCCACCGTCTCAAAAGAGATTTCCTTTTCGGAAATGAGGCCTGTTTTCTCCAAAATGAACTTAACTCGTTATTGTTTTAGTGTTGAGTTTACAGACTGCAACGAAATCGATGCGGTATATTGTTCTTTTTGTTTGTCAAATACTCTGTTCAAGGTTTTGAAGCATTGCTTCCAAGCGTTCCGTAAGCTTTCTGTTATTATCAGTCAAGGTTTTGTTCTGCTTGATAAATGCTGTAACATACTGCAACAACACCATGGCAAGTAAGTCTTGTTTATCCTTATAGGCGTACTTTGCTTCGTAACCTTTTATTGTTTCATTGACCATTTTGGAAGCATCTTCAAACACGGCCTTTTCGCTCTCTCGAACGTTAACCCTGTACGTCCTCTGAGCCAACTCCACATTTATATAGATCATCTCCCCTTCCATCATCAATGTCTTTATTTTGTATCATAACCAACAAAGCCAAACTCTTGTTCACTTTCTGCAACAATTCGTTTATCCTCGCCCTCAATTCATCTATATCCTCTTTCTGCTCTATTGTCTTCGTTATTTTCTTTGTTATGTCTTTGTCTTCTAAATCTTCTTTCTCTTTCTTTAATACGGCATTTTCTCTTTCCAACTGGCTGTTCTTCTCTTCAAGAAACATAAGTTTGGTTTCCAAGTCTCTATTTTTCAATACAAGCTCTTCTACCTTGTTTTCTATCTTTTCTATCAGCACCTCAGCCTCTCTCATCTTTTTGCCATGTTTACCGTTTGCAAATATAGTATTTTTATTCGGATTGAAACGCTATTCCGTTTACTTTATTTTTCCGGTAACAGATGTCCCATTTTTTCTCTCTTGGTTCTCAAATACTTTTCGCTGTATTTATTCGGACTGATAACCAAAGGAACATTTTCCACAATCTTGATTCCATAACCCTCCAAACCGCTTCTCTTCTTTGGATTATTGGACATCAGTCTCAGACTTGTGGCATTTAAATCCCTTAATATTTGAGCTCCTATGCCATAATCTCTTTCATCTGCTTTGAAACCCAAAGCCAAATTTGCATCAACCGTATCCATGCCCTGTTCTTGAAGATGATAAGCCTTCAATTTGTTTACCAAACCTATGCCTCTGCCTTCCTGACTCATGTAAACCACCAATCCTTTTCCCTCTTTTTCGATCATCTGCATGGCTGTATGCAACTGCTCTCCGCAATCACATTTGCAAGAACCGAATATATCGCCGGTAACACATGAAGAATGCACCCTGCACAACACAGGTTCGTCTTTCTCCCACTCACCTTTCTTTAATGCCAAATGAGTAAGATTGCTGTCTTTCTGAGTGTACGCTATTAACTTGAAGTCGCCCCAATGCGTAGGCAAAAACACCTCTTCTTCTCTCTTTATCAGGCTTTCTGTCTTTATTCTGTAAGCTATCAGGTCTTTTATTGTGATTATCTTCAAATCATACTGCTTTGCGAACTTCATCAAATCAGGCATTCTTGCCATCGTTCCGTCCTCATTCATAATCTCCATCAAAGCCCCTGCCGGATAAAGTCCTGCAAGACGAGCCAAATCAATTGTTGCCTCAGTATGACCCGCACGACGCAACACTCCGTTCTCCTGTGCATACAAAGGATTGATATGACCGGGACGTCCGAAAGTGGCCGGTGTTGAATTCATGTCAGCCAAAGCCTTTATGGTAGCAGCTCTATCGGTAGCTGAAACCCCCGTAGAACAACCCTCCAACTTATCTATCGTTACCGTAAAAGGAGTGCCGAGTACAGACGTATTATCGATAACCTGATGCGGCAAATCCAATTCCTTACAACGAGACATCGTTATAGGAGCACAAAGCACCCCTCTGGCATGCTTCAACATGAAATTAACCTTCTCGGGAGTTATCTTTTCTGCTGCAATTATCAAATCTCCTTCGTTCTCTCTGTCCTCATCATCAACCACAATGACAAAATTCCCCTGTTTGAAATCCTTTACAGCCTCCTCAATGGTGTTTATTTTAGTCTCCATTCCAATACATTTTTAGTCTGCAAAGGTAGGAATTTTCTTCCAAAGGCAAACAAAACCCGCCTCACTATTATTGTTTCCTGCTATGGATAAGCCCATTTTCTATCTTTCCATTCTTTACAATTTCAACACCTATCACTCTTATTATACGCCCTGAAATTGCACTTATAACTTGAGCTCATGGTGCTTCAAAGGGTGATTTCGCCAAGGAAGACGAAGTCGGCTCTTCCTTTGAGGAAGACTTCGGAAAAATCATTGCCTTGCTTGGTATAACAAAGCTGCAATTTGCCTCCTCGGGCAAGCACAGTGGTTATGTGTTTGCCGTCAGCTTTGTTTTGTTTTATGGCTGTGGCTATGGCTGCTGCCGTTATACCCGTGCCGCAGGCGAGTGTTTCGGCTTCAACGCCTCTTTCGTATGTGCGAATAGAAATACTGTCATCGTTTTCGAGGCGTACAAAATTGGCATTGCAACCATTATATTGCTCAAAGCGTAAGTCGTATCTGAATTTTCTGCCTTGGGCTTCCAAATCAAGGCTTTCCAAATTATCGACAAAGTGGACGAAGTGAGAGGTGCCTGTGTTCATATATATGCCATCGGGAAAGGTAGTGATAAGTGTAGGGTTGAGCATTTGCAAACTTATGCCGTCTTCTTCCATTCTGCCTTTATGCATTCCATCAGGAGCTTCAAATATACAGTTTTTCTCAAACAATCCTGCCGCAGCAGCGTATGCTATGATGCATCTGCCGCCATTGCCGCACATCATACCGCTTGAACCATCGGGATTGAAGAACCGCATGGCAAAGTCGGCTCTTTCGCTTTCTTCAAGCAAGATAAGCCCATCGCTTCCCACACCGAAATGACGGTTGCAGAGGTGCTGTATTTGCGATTCCGTGAAATCATAATGCGTATTGCGGTTATCTATAATCACGAAGTCATTTCCCGCTCCCTGATATTTGTGAAATCGAATTGTCATTTGGTGCTGAATTTATATAAGAGCGACAGACCTAAACGCCAATTTGCCAAGCGTTCTCCGCAAACGGCATCCTCATATTTGACATTGGTATATTCCACCGTGCCACAAAGCAAGAAATCTTTGCTCAGGTGAAAATCGACTCTCGGAGCAATGCGGAACACATTCTCCAAAGCCATTGCAGAACCGAAACGCTTAGCGTATTGATTGTCTTTGCCTCCATGTGAAGCGTATCCGAGGAATATTGCAGGCGTAAAGTTGCCTACATTGAAAATTGCTTCAAACCATACGGCGCTTACGTTGGTTGCTTTGTAGTCATAGCCTTTCGGAAATTCATTCAACTCGCTTGAATAAAAACCTCCGAATAAGCAGTAATCGTTCATGTTTTCACCCCAAATAGCTTGAAGTTTGAGATTGACTCTTTCAGTCTTATAATTCAAGAACGCATTGAAAGCGTATGTTGTCAACTTGTCATCATATTCCTCTCTCGGCTGTATGGATTTCATTTCCCCCGTAAAACCGGCAAAAATATCATCTTTGACAAACTGAAATTGCAGGTTGACCTCTGGTATAAGTGTTCGTGATTGCTGTTTGTAATCTCTTTTGTTCTCTATGCCTATTGAAGCATAATCTTTCTGCAAACCGACTGAACCGACAAGATTTATAGCATTAACGGGAGAGTAATCCAATCGCAGTTGATTCAATCTTGAAAAAGGATGAAAAGGAGTTCCGTTATTCAATTCCTGCATTTGCGGCATCATCTCGGGAACACAGAAAACGCTCCATGTATGTCCGGCAGTCAAAGAGAATATTTTATTACGACTTATCTTCACATTGGCCTGGCGAAGTCGAAGAAGATGTATATTGGCATCGCTTTGCCCTGTGAAATCCGCCTCGATATTTCCGACAACTTCCCAATTTGCTATATTATTAAGGTATATTCGTGTTCCTATTCTCGTTGTTGCGGCAGAGAAGTTGTGATTGGCTTTTGCGTTCAAGTCTTTGCCGTCTTCCGAATAGTGTGGCGGCAAAGGGTAGAGGCTTAACAGTCCGTCTCTTGCCCCTGCCGTATGTCGGCTGTTGAGGAAGTATTGCGGGTTTATCCAACCATATAATTCGAAATCGTAGTTCTTTTCCTGCGAAAAGCCCTTAATGCCGAATAATGTCAAAAGCAATAAGAAGAATGCTTTACCTTCTGTTTGCAATTTCATCTTTCCTTTACTTCTTTTTCAGATTGGCAACAGACAATATAACACCCAATGCTACGCCGAGCAGTGCTGCAAAAAGAACACGGTATTGCGGCGGAAGCATAAACGTTATCGTATGAGCAGGATACCAAAAGAAAGGTATAGTTTTCATGAATACGAAATTCCATTGCACTTTCCAATTAAGGTTCTCGAAGATTTGACCGAACGGTATTGGTGAAAAAAATCCTTTGAGCGTTCCTCCGGTGTTGAGAATATGCGTATCCGTTATTTTATGTATGGTCATAAAGACCGGTGCAAAGAATGTATTCATCAAAACCGACACACAGGCTGCATAAAGCAAACGAATGCCGAAACTTTCACCACCAATATTTTGATTATTCAAATCAAGACCGAAATAGGATAAGAGGTTGAATGTTCCTGATGAGAATATACCCATGGCTATCGTTATGGCAAGTCCGAGAATGCCCCATACCAAGCTGCGTGGAAGCACACCGAAACCTTTTCTGTTATATACGCCGCTGCTTATCCTTAAACCAATACATTCTCCAAGCGTTGCAAGCACTCCGAATTTAAGAAACGCCAAGACGAAATACCGCCAATCGTGAGCCTTGCTCCAAGACATAAACCAATCATTAAGTGGAGCTATGACAAAAAACATTACCACAAAAACGGCACATGAAACCGCAAAAATCAAATCTTTTTTCTTCATTCTCTCTATTCTGTTACACAAAAACAATAGCAGGAAACAACATGGTGAGTTTCCTGCAACTCAATTACAAAACTATTTTACAAATTATTTTTCCGGAATTTCCGTTTGCTTATCTTCGGTTTTATCCTTTTCAAGAGCAACAATCCTCTTTGTCAAGGAGCATACCAAGACAATCATATAACACAAAATACCGACCACGACCACAAATCCGAGCCAGAATTTGAAAGTTACGCTATCGGGATAGTACTGAAATATCCACATTACCAAAACCAAGGCAGCCGCAACGACGGCTTTCAGTATATTTTTCAAGAAAAACTTATTCATCTCCGTTATCTGTATCGTTAACACCAATATCGCCTGCAAAGTTACGATAAATATCAATAGCCTTACAATCAATCAATGGAAATGTTCGTCCTCATGCTTGACATTTACCTTATATCTTTGTAATGAAAAGAACCTTTGCAACCTCCTGTTTTCAAAGCAACAAAACGAATCGCCCTTTCAATTTTCCCAAAGGCCGTTTCAGAAAATTCTTTCGGCGTTTTATTTTTCCGAAAGGGCGTTTGGTCAAATGAGCTGTATTGCATTGAACATTTGCTCCTTTGTGCAATCTCTTTGAATGATTTATAAACAAATGGTCTTGGGAGGATTGGCTGCGAATTGTTTCGTGTCTGAAAAGCCGGCTATTTCCGTAAAAACTGCGTTCGACAGTTTTTACTCCCTTTTGACTTTATCGAACTTACATTATTATATATAAGCATGAGGGATAAGGATTGAACAATGCCTGATGGTTTATGCAATGTATTGCTTTCAAATATATTTACATCTTCTACAGCACTCCGCCATCTCTGAAACTGTAATAAGTATCCTGACCGATGATTATATGATCGAGTACCTCTATGGATAGCAATTTCCCTGCTTTGCATATCTTTTGGGTGGTGTTAATATCCAAAGAACTCGGCTCTGTTTCTCCGGAAGGGTGGTTGTGGGCAAGTATAATTGAAACCGCTCCATATTCCAAAGCCGATTTGAAAATCTTTCTCACATCAATAGAGGTTTCCGTCAAGCCTCCTTCGCTCATGCACATAGTTTTGATGATTTTGCCTTTTACATCAAGCAGTATTATCCAAAATGTCTCGAATGACAAGTCCGAAATAAGATGAGCTATGGCAAGGTAAGCATCATAAGAGGAAGAAATTTTGTCCTTTTGCAATATTTCAGCCTCCTTTCTTCTGAAACCGAGTTCCAAGGCTGCCACTATATTTATTGCCTTTGCAGGACCTATACCGTCAAAGCGTTTGCAGAAATCCATATAGGACAATTTTGATAACTCATGCAGACTGTTGTTTACACTTGCAAGTATATTCTTTGCCAAATCCACCGCACTTTGTCGTGCATTCCCGCTACCTATAATAATGGCAAGCAATTCTGCATTGCTCAAACTTTGCCGTCCTAAATTCATCAACTTCTCTCTCGGTCTGTCTGCCTCATCCCATTCCTTGATACTTAAACGTCTTTTAGCGGAATCCAAGTCCGCAGCATTATTCTTTGAAGTCATTTTACTCTTTCACCCTTTTGTTCAACATCTGCAAAGGTAGGCATAAAGAGATTATCGGGAAGTCGGAGCAGCAATAAATCGCAAAAAAACAGATTGATTATTTGGATTCTACGGAAAAAGTAGTAACTTTGCAAACTCTGATTTGAGTGGTCAGCGAACCCGTATTATCCTATGATTGCTTGAATTGGAGCAAGTTAAGTCAAAATCTTCTTGCTTCTTACTGCCCGTTTGAAGTGCGATTATGGCGACAAAAGTAATTTTAATGTTTTCAGAATAGACAAACAAAATGGGTACATTGAGTTATAAAACGATTTCGGCTAACAAAGCCACTGCAAAAAAAGAGTGGATTGTTATAGATGCAGAGAACGAAATCGTAGGACGTTTGGCAACAAAGGTTGCAAATGTATTGAGAGGTAAACACAAACCTTGCTTCACACCTCACGCAGATTGCGGAGATTATGTAATAGTGATAAACGCAGACAAAGTGAGATTTACCGGCAAGAAATTCACCGATAAGGTTTACGTGCGTCATACCGGATACCCCGGAGGACAACGTTTTTCCACACCGAAAGAAATCATGGCGAAGTTTCCGATAAGAGTTATCGAACATGCTGTAAAAGGAATGTTGCCTAAGAATAAATTGGGCAGTCAACTATACAGAAATCTGCATGTAGTAGCGGGAACTACGCATAAGTTTGAGGCTCAACAGCCAAGATTAGTAAACCTTAACACAATCAGATAAGAGATATGGAAGGAGTTATCAACACCATAGGAAGAAGAAAATGTGCCGTTGCAAGAGTTTACATGAAACAAGGCAGTGGTGAAATTATAGTTAACGGAAGAGACTACAAAGAATACTTCCCGACAGATACATTGAGATATATATGCAGACAGGCTTTCGAGACTGTAGGGGCAGAGGGGCAATACGATGTTAAGGCTAACCTTGATGGCGGCGGAATTTCCGGACAAGCAGAAGCTTTACGCATGGGTATAGCAAGAGCTTTGTGCGAAGCAAACGCAGAGGACAGGCCTGCATTGAAGTCAAAAGGCTTGTTGAGAAGAGATCCTCGTATGGTTGAAAGAAAGAAACCGGGTCAAAAGAAAGCTCGTAAGCGTTTCCAATTCAGCAAACGTTAGTATTATTGGATATTGTTTAGTATCCAAATCGGCAAGATTTCTTCTTGCAGACGACTACTTGCCGATTGATTTTAGTTAATAAGGAAAGTAAACAAAAAAAAGAAAGAGATGTTAGATTTCAATCAAATGCTTGATGCAGGTGTTCACTTCGGACACTTGAAAAGAAAATGGAATCCGAAAATGGCTCCTTATATTTTCATGGAGCGTAATGGTATTCACATTATAGATTTGCACAAAACGGCAGCCAAAGCAGAAGAAGCTGCAGCTGCATTGAGACAAATCTCAAAATCAGGAAAGAAGATACTTTTCGTTGCCACAAAAAAGCAAGCGAAAGATATAGTTGCAGAAAGAGTAAGAAGCACCAATATGCCATACGTTACGGAACGTTGGCCGGGCGGAATGCTTACTAACTTTGTAACCATCAGAAAGGCAGTTAAGAAAATGAACACCTTGGAGAAGCTCTTGTCCGATAAAGACTCGACTACTATTTCCAAGAGAGAAAGATTGCAAATAACTCGTGAGAAAGCAAAGTTGGAAAAGAACTTAGGCTCAATCGCAGACCTATCCCGCCTGCCATCGGCATTGTTCGTTGTGGATATAAATAAAGAACACATTGCCATAGCGGAGGCGAAGCGTTTGAACATACCAACCTTTGCAATGGTGGATACCAACTGCGACCCTAACTTGGTTGATTTTGCAATTCCTGCAAACGATGACGCTTCCAAATCAGTTGCTTTGATAGTGGATTATATATGCAAAGCAATAGAAGAGGGTGCTCAAGAAAGAAAAATGGACAAGGACAGCCGTGCTGCCGAGCAGAACGAAGAAGAAAATGAGGAGATGGCAAGCGAACACTTGGACACTGAGGAGACAGAAGAGAATGAAGGAAACAAAATCAGAAAAGTAAAAGGTTCCACAGAAGATAACATGGAGAAACGTCCGAGAAAGCAAATAGCAAAACGTAACGTTTCAAAAAAGTAATCAACCAATAAGCATAAAAAGATATGGCAAACATAACAGCATCACTTGTCAATGAGTTGAGAAAACGTACCGGCGTCGGCATGATGGATTGCAAGAAAGCATTGGTAGAATGCGATGGCGATATGGACAAGGCAATCGACTATTTGAGAGAGAAAGGACAAAAACTTGCAGCCAAGAGAGCAGACAGAGATGCCTCTGAGGGAGCTGTGTTGGCAGCAGTCAATCAGGATAAGACCTTTGCCGCAGTTATAATGATGAATTGTGAGACAGACTTCGTTGCAAAGAACGACGGTTTCGTTGACTTTGCCAAGAGTGTTCTTAATGCTGCCATAGCAGCCAAAGCAAAGGACTTGCAAGCAGTCATGAGCCTTACCATAGACGGAGTAAGCGTTGAAACAATGATTATAGAGCAAGTGGCAAAGATTGGAGAAAAGATCACTCTATCTCACTATTTGCCGATAGAAGCTCCTGCCGCATACGCATACGTACACCCCGGCAATAGAATGGCTTCCGTTGTAGGCTTGTCCAAAACAGGATATGATGAGGAAGGAAAGGAAATGGCAATGCAGGTTATCGCCGGCAGACCCGTGGCTTTGAACAAAGCAACCGTTCCTGCCGAAGTCATAGAAAGAGAGATGGAAGTTTACAGAGGCCAAGTCAGAGAAGAAGGAAAACCTGAAAACATGGTTGAAAAGATTGCAGAAGGCAAACTTAACAAATTCTTCAAAGAAAGTACGCTATTAAGTCAGGAATATACACGTGAGGCAAAAGTTTCCGTGGAAGAGCACTTGAAGAAAATAGACAAAGACTTGACCGTTACTGCATTTCAACGTGCAGAATTGGGCGAGTAAGATGTGAAACCATTGCAAAGGAAGGAAGCATATATATTTTGCTTCCTTCCTTTTTTATTACCGATAGAAACACAATATACTCAATATGGACAAAGTCAGAGCGAAAAAGCACCTCGGACAGCATTTCCTTAAAGATGAGAGTATCGCAAAGAGAATTGCGGACAGTTTGCTTGGCGAAACTTCTGTTTTAGAGATAGGACCGGGCATGGGTGTTTTGACCAAATATCTTAAAGATACTTCTGCCGTAAAGGCTCTCAAACTTGTGGAAATAGATAGCGAAAGCGTGGTATATCTTAATGAGAATTATCCCGAATTGAAACAAGACATCATCAGCGGGGATTTTCTGAAAATGGATTTGAACGGCATCTTCCCTTCTTCTTACGCCATAATGGGTAACTTCCCCTATAATATATCCAATCAAATTCTCTTCAAGGTATTCGACAATCACGATAAAATCAATCAAGTCGTAGGAATGTTCCAAAAAGAAGTTGCAGAAAGGGTGGTTGCTCCGAGTGGCAGCAAAACATACGGCATACTCTCTGTTCTCCTTTCCGCATATTACAGCGGTGAATATCTCTTTACCGTTAGCGAAGATGTTTTCTCACCCCCGCCAAAAGTGAAATCAGCTGTCATAAGGCTTGTACGTAACACCACAACCCAGCTTGATTGCGATGAAAATCTCTTTGTCCGTATTGTGAAAACAGCCTTTAATCAAAGACGCAAGATGCTGCGTTCATCTCTCAAACCATTAAACATGTCATTGGCAAACATAGAAGAGCCCCTGCTTACCAAAAGAGCAGAACAGCTTTCTTTGGAGCAATTCATTCATATAACAAAGAACATAAACCATGATTAGCCCTGCTTATATATTGGAAATTATCTTCCTTTCAATCGCACTTTCCATGGATTCTTTTACCGTCTCCATCACCTGCGGCTTACAAAAAACTCTTACAAGGAAAAGAACCTTCCTTTTGGCGTTCAGCTTCGCTTTCTTTCAAGCTCTCCTGCCTATGTTGGGAGCTTTGCTCGGCGATGCTTTTGCCCTCTTTATGTCGCAAGCCGACCATTGGATAGCTTTTGCTCTCTTGTGCATAATGGGAATAAAGATGGTAATCGACGGACGTAAATTCAAACTCAGAGAAAAAGTCTTCGATGTATCAAATCCAAAAGTCATATTACTGTTATCCATAGCCACCTCCATAGATGCTTTCATCGTCGGCATTACATTCGGAATAAAATGGGCATTTATACAACAATGTATAGCCGTATTGACAATATTCCTTGCCACTTTCCTCTTTTCCTTACTCGGAGTAAGAATGGGAGAAAAGATACATTTTGTCAAACCTCGCTTTGCCTTGGTTCTCGGCGGTATCATACTTATTCTCCTTGGAGCAAAGACTCTTGTGGAGCATCTTTACTTCCAATAAACATTACCACTTGCAAAACAAATCCGATAAGAACCAAAAAAACAGAAAGCGATGATACATTTCGATACAGATTACATGAAAGGAGCTTGTACGGAGATAATCAACAAACTCGCCTCCACCAATATGGAACAAACCTCCGGTTATGGAGATGACCCATATACACTAAGAGCCAAAGAACTCATACTCTCTGCCTGCGGATTGCAAGAGGGAGATGTGCATTTCATGGTTGGAGGAACTCAAACTAATGCAACTGTCATTGACGGACTGCTTCCCAAACATGCAGGAGTAATGGCGGCAGAAAGCGGACATATAAACGTTCACGAGGCAGGAGCGATAGAAGCTGCAGGACATAAAGTACTTGTATTACCTTCCGAAAACGCCAAAGTCAAAGCCGAAGATCTCTCAACTTATATAGAAAACTTCTATGCCGACGACACTTACTCTCACATGGTAGCTCCCGGTATGCTTTATATCAGCTTCCCTACCGAATATGGAACGCTTTACACTCTTGAAGAACTGCAAGCACTCAGCAAGGTATGCCGCAAAGCAGATATACCTCTCTATATAGACGGTGCAAGGCTCGGCTACGGAATAGAAGCTCAAGGCAATAAAGTCAGTCTGAAAGATATTGCTGCTTGTGCCGATGTCTTCTATATAGGCGGAACCAAAGTCGGAGCTTTATTCGGCGAAGCCGTAGTCGTACCTAATCGCAAACTGTTGCGAAACTTCTTTCCCCTGATGAAACAACATGGAGCAGTATTGGCAAAGGGGCGTCTCTTGGGATTGCAATTCGAGACCCTTTTCACCGATAATCTTTATTTCCGCCTCTCACGCAATGCAATAGAGAGAGCCATGGAAATAAAACAAGCACTGCTCGCCAAAGGATATAAACCCTATGCCGACTCTCCGAGCAATCAACAAATCTTCTATCTGCCGAATGAGAAGATAGAAGATTTGAAGCAATATGTAAGTTTTGAACTCTGGGGAAGACAAGGCGAAACACAAACTCCTGTACGTTTCGTATGCGATTGGTCAACAACTAAGGAAGAAACCGAACAATTTATCACCCTTTTATAAGCACTGTCGAAGCGATCTTTTACGAAGCAAAAAGGGGAAAACGTTTTCTTAAAGTAATTCCGATATATTGATTACTCAAATGCAAAACTTCTTTTATTCGAATGTCATCGTCAATGTGTATTTCAAAGGTATTGATAAGCTATGTATTTTGACAAATGTCCACTTCGGATAGTTGAACCAAATTATTGCTTTCCGTTAAAAGCAATAATATAAAATCGGAGTTTTCTTCCGTATCTTGGAAACAAACTCCGATTGTTATGATTGTGCCGTAAATTGTGTGCTTTCTCAGAAAGGTTCGACAATTCTTCTTAATCGATTTTCTCAAAGCCGGTATAAACTTGCAATGCTTTCGGTATATTGATACCGGTTGATGTTTGGTTGTTCTCCAATAAGGCTGCAAGCACACGAGGCAATGCCAAAGCACTGCCGTTCAAGGTATGTGCCAATTTAGTTTTGCCGTCCTTGTCCTTGTATCTTAGTTTCAATCTATTCGCTTGGTATGTCTCAAAGTTCGATACGCTGCTTACCTCCAACCAGCGTCCCTGTGCAGCCGACCAAACTTCAAAATCGTATGTTATCGCAGAAGTAAAACTCATGTCTCCACCGCATAAACGCAATATTCTATACGGTAATTCCAATTTATCCAACAATCCGCCAACATGAGCTTTCATTACTTCGAGTTGTTCATAGGAATGTTCCGGTGTATCTA
>URCX01000037.1 GCA_900546465.1 uncultured Bacteroidota bacterium
GACATCACCCGCTTCTCTGTTGAGGAACTGAAAATCGTCATGGGTCAAGATAGAATGAATCTGCTGAATCTATACTATTATGATCAAGACAGGGGAGGACAAAGATTTGTACCTACCGTCCAAGAAATTGATAGATTTGCATACTATAGTTCTAACCATAATACATTCTATCTGGATGAAATGCCAGATATCATGTTCGTGGAAATAGGTTACGCTCTATCAATGCGTGAGAAATATTTGTGCGGCCAGGATGAGCATATAGTACAGTATGCACCGCAAAGTAGCTATGTCATGGTCAAGCACTATGCCGACATACCAAAGCAGATACCTATCTATGTACCATATATGATGGTAAAGAACCTACTCATGCTTCAGCTACGAAATTGTGAATTGTGGATTCATTTGGATTGCAAAGAAGAGTTTCACATATTGGGTAGAGAAGTAACCATCGCGTTGATGAATTGGGTATATGCTCTTGAGAAAAAAATGGGAATTGACAGTATTAGCCATGCTCTTCATGTAGAATTATTGATTTTGCAGGGTAGCAAATACAAGTGGAAAAAGGCAAATGATAACATAATAGTATTTTGTGTGCCAGAAGAAATGATGAGTTCGGATGCTACTACTTTGGAGAGAGATTTAGTAGGCCAATTCCTCAAAGCAATTAAAGATTGTGGATTCTCTTCAAACGAGTCATTATTTGATATCGGTATGCAATTATTTGATTCTGCACCAGGAAGATTTATTCAGGTTGGCGAGAGTGAAAATATAACTATTATTGACGAGAAGGATGGTGTTGACTCATGCTATTATGTCAATTCCAGATATTGTGACAAGATTCTTTCCGAGATTGCTGATTTACTAAATATTAAAGGTTCGGAACAGACTTTTGATTTTGCAGAGTCGAGGAAGATCATGATTCGGGTATCTGATTATATCCTTGCCGAAGTGAAGAAACTGTTGGCAGAGGTGGATACCCAACTACTTCTTACAAATTTGCTTAACCTCCATCACGTCATGATTTATTGGTCGAAGCTTACTCAACGAAGGTACGAGTCATTAAACAGGGCATATTCTTTCTTGGATGCGACATTTGATAATCAACTTGATTATGTCAATGAATATTCGGAGATGAATACATTGACACAAGGTATGATTGAAACTATTGTTCTGAATGGTATTCATAATATTGGAGGAAAGCCTGGATTAGAGAAGTTGGATCGCCTGTTTGCCCTTATGCACTTTAGCTTGAACATGGGTGTATATATGGATCAATTAGGTGAGAAGATAAAAGGTTCTGAATTGACAATCCTAAAAAATGGCAGACTGGTAATGCCAAGGCCTGTAATTGATAAACTAAATGCCTATTTCTATAGGCTAAGAGAGTTGTCAATGAATAATCCGGATTTGTACACAAGGTTGTATAATCTGATGCCAACTTCTTCCATCGGCACAAATGATGAAACGTTTGTAAAGGCTTATAAAGTGCAATTCGGCATCCCATTTGAAAAGTATTGTAAGATATTAATAGCTTCAATTAATTATGCCAACAATAATAAGAAACCAGTAATGGTATTACCGGAGAAAAAGTTCTTTGAGAAAGTATGTGCTGGCATATTTAATGAAGAAGAGGCGAAAGTATTCATGGCGAACTTTGTCCTTACGAAGGATCTCAATAATGGTGATCTTAAGTTTAGCGACAAGTGGGTTCAGAGGTTTAATCGTCCTGTGCAGATTACAGTAAGACCTTGGATACTCTTTGAGGGCAATATCTATTATTCAACTAAGACATTATATGAGAGTTGGATGATTCGAGTAGAACGATTGAATAATGGAACTGTGGTTAATACGACCCCAGAAATGCAGGCTCTTGTATCTAAGGTAAATAATGAGAAAGGTCATGAGTTTACCCTAAGTATAAAGAGATTATACGAAAGTTTATCCCTTGATTACTTATATGTTGGTACAGAGGTCGAGATTATGCCAGGTAAGCCTCTCAATGCCCCCAAACAACTTGGAGATATTGATGTTCTCCTTATAAATAAAAAAACAAAGCAGATTGTTTGTATAGAGGCAAAAAATTTCTCAGAGAGTAGAACTGCATACGAGTTGATACAGCAGAACCGAAAGATTGTGAACAAAGAACTATCGCATGTAATAGACAGAGATGTTTGGTGTAAAGGTAATATCAATAAGTTTAAGTTATATGTGCCTGAAGTAGATGCCCAATACACTGTTAAGACGATATTCTTGACTTATCATGAGAATGCTTATAACTACTTCGACCACGAGCAAGAAAATGACATCATATTCCTTTCCGCAGTAGAGATTGTGGAAAATCCCATGAACGTATTTGCATGAAAGGAATATATTTGTGCCAAATAATTCGCAGGGGTGAAAGATTTCACTACCTTTCTCACCAAGGATGGAAATAGAGAACAAACGATAGATGTTGCAGTCTGCATTAGAGTATGGATAACTCTCGATAATTATTGCTTCCTGTTATTCATGATGCTTATCGCATTCTTTATTTGTACCAAAGTCATCATAAATCTTGACAATAAGTGCTGTTTATTTTCGAGGAGGTGAAGTAAATTCGCAAGAGAACATCCTGAAAATAAACCATGCGTGCGACTCGATAAATCGCACGCATTTTTTGTTTCTATCCATTCCTTACTTTCTTTACCCTTTCTTTACATTCTCTACTCTCTTCAGCTTTCCCTTTGTCACCAAACTTTACTTTACTTCCAAATCCTACCGATTTTCATGCCTTGACGGGCGTGCCAGATTCGTTTGCAAACTATGAGGTTAATAAAATTGAGAAATCCTAATTTCAAAACATTTAATTGAATGATGAATTTATAAAGAACATGAAGAGGGAAAAGGACTTTCGGATAAGTCCTTTTCTATATGAACTAGCAAGTTATAGCGGTTATAGAATAACTAGAAATTTTAGGGTTTATAGAAAATCTATAAGAACTATAGGTTCTAGAAAATCTGGATTTCGAAGTTGGAGAAATCCGGATTGGGATGGTGGGGATTTGGGGATTGGAGGGAGGAAAGGCGGGGCTTTGTCGTTTTTTCGGTGATTTTATGCAGTGATTTTACAGGATTGTTGTATCTTTGAGGCTGCAATATGTATTGAACAAATAAAACATTATAATTATGGCTGATAACAGTGTATTGAAAGGTTTGAAACCGGAGAAGGTTTTTGAAATTTTCGGTGAGATTTTATCCGTTCCAAGACCGTCAAAGCATGAGGAGAGGATGACGAAGTTCCTTATGGATTGGGCGGAAAAGCGTGGTTTGGAACATGAAAGAGATGAGATAGGTAATGTCATTATCAGAAAAGGGGCAAGCAAGGGCATGGAAAATAAGGCATGGGTATGCTTGCAATCGCATATGGATATGGTGTGTGAGAAGAATGGTGATAAGGTTTTCGATTTCATGAAGGATCCTATTGAGGCTCAAATTGTAAATCAATGGTTGATGGCAAAGGGGACTACTTTGGGGGCTGATGACGGTATCGGTATCGCAACCACCTTGGCAATATTGGATTCGGAGGATATTGAGCATGGTCCGATAGAGTGTTTGTTCACCGTTGATGAGGAAACCGGACTCTCAGGTGCGAATGCTTTGAGTCCGAATCTTCTTAAGAGCCGCATATTACTTAATTTGGACTCCGAGGATGAGGGGGAAATGTTTATCGGTTGCGCAGGTGGTGTGGATACTTTGGCAAAATTGCCGTTTGAGAAAGAGGAGACTCCGCAGGGAGCTTATTTCAGAATAAGCGTCAAAGGTTTGAAAGGCGGACATTCGGGCGATGACATCAATAAGGGATTGGGCTGTGCCAATAAATTGCTGAACCGCATTTTGTGGGAGGCAGATAAGGAAATGGATATGCGATTGTCTTGCTTTAACGGCGGCAATTTGCGAAATGCGATAGCTCGCGAAGCTTATGCCGATGTGGTTATTATGGAGCAGGAGAGTGAGGATTTGAAGAGACTTGTGGAGAAATTCGGCGAGGAGTTGAGGTATGAATTTCGTTCCACAGAGCCGAATCTGCAGATAAGGATAGAGAAGGTCGCAAAACCGGCATTCGTTGTCGATATGTTAAGTCAGGATAATCTCCTAAATGTTTTGTACGCATGCCCTCATGGAGTGTTGGCAATGAGCAGGGAAATCCCCGGTTTCGTTGAAACCTCAACCAATTTGGCAAGTGTAAAGACGGAAGAAACACATTTTTTCATCACCACATCGCAGCGTTCAAGCGTTGAAAGTGCAAAAGAGGCAGCTGCAAGCAAGGTGGAAAGTTGCTTTCTTTTGGCAGGTGCCGATGTGGAGCATAGCGACGGCTATCCGGGTTGGGCTCCTAATACGGACAGTCATGTTTTGAAAGTTGCGGTCGAAAGTTATAAAAAACTCTTCGGCAAAGAGCCTGTCGTAAGAGCGATACATGCGGGATTGGAGTGCGGATTGATAGGTGAGAAATATAAAGACATGGATATGATTTCTTTCGGACCGACATTGAGAGGTGTGCATTCGCCGGAGGAAAGGCTCGAAATCGCTACCGTGGAATTATTCTGGCGACATACTTTGGAAATACTGAAAAACATTTAAGCCATGTATAGATTTCAATTAAAGCATGTAATCATCGCCATAGTCGTGGTATTGGCCTTTATCGGCGTTATAATGTTCGGAATGCCTGTTTACAGAGTTTGGTCTCAGGAGATGAAAGGCAAAGCCGAACTTGCAGAAGCCGAACAAAACAGACGCATAAAGGTGGAAGAAGCAAGAGCAAACCTCGAAGCCGAGAAGCTGAATGCAAAGGCTGAAATCGAAAGAGCAAAAGGTGCGGCAGAGGCAATCAAGATTGAGAACGGCACTTTGACCCAAACTTATATTCAATATCTTTGGGTCAGGAACCAGAACAACCTTAATGAAAAAACGGTAATATACATACCGACCGAAGCAAACCTCCCTATCTTGGAAGCCGGAAGAAGAGGCGGATTACCAAAAGTCGATTAAAGGTAAAGAATCACGAAACTTCGCAAAACATGAGAAAAACATATTGAAAAACAATGCATCGGATAGGAGAGAATAAAACGCCGCTTTGTTTTGCCGAAACGCCGTTCTAAGAAATTCTTTCGGCGTTTTAATTTTGCGAAACGGCGATTCGTTTTCGGTGGATTGAACAAACATCGGTTCAGGGGTGTTTATCAGTTGATTTCCACAGCATGAATAAGCAGTGTTATCGTTTGTGATTTGCGGTTTTTATTAAAGTCAAAATGCATGTTCTCATGTTTTGCCATTGATGTCGGGAAACTATCGTCGGCAATGGCAGCAGGATTTCCGAATATGCTTGGTGTTTTGCAAAAAAGAGTGTAGAATAGTAGGTATAAGCAGAGTTAGAAAAGAAATTGCGAAGTTTGTGAGAGGGTAGTCATCAAAGTATTTTGTTTAATGTTATTGATTCTCCTGCCTGTCCCCGATGGGGCAGGCAGTTTTTTCGTATTGCGGCTTTTGTGATGTTATGGAATACCATCTTTGACTTATATTTTTCGAGTAAACCAAAGCAGCAGTTCTTGCTTAACCGATTTGCCGATTAAAGTTTTCTAATTCCGATTAAAAACCTTCTAATCGCTTTCTTTTGTTGTTTTTTTTGACTTGCAATAATTTTGCAGCCCAAAAGAAAAGAGTTGTTTTATGAAGATCAGATTGCTGTGTTTGGTTGTGTTTTTAGTCTTACAATCTCCTGCATGGGCGTTTTCCAAAAGGTTTTCAACTAATACCGAAACGGATTCCATAAGTGTGACAGAGGCTTTGCGACTTTTGCGGGAGCGTAATATGCTTTTGCAAATGAAGGATAAGGAGTTGGAAATGGCTGTTGCCAATCAAAAGCAAGAAAGATTGTTGGAAAATCCTGAGTTAAGCATTTCCCATAATATCAACAATCCTGTTACCAATCGTTATTTTGAAACAAATTATGACGGACAAACGGATATTCAATTTTCACAACGTATCTATATCGGCGGGCAGCGTGGCGAACGTATAAGAAAAGCAGATGCTGAGTTACGCCGCACGGAGCATGAACGAGATGATGTAATGCGTTTGTTGAGTCGCGAATTGAGCAGTCAAATGGTGCAGTTGTTCAGTCTCGGGCAGAAGGTGGCTGTGATAGATAAGGAAATCCTTTCCACCGATAAAATTCTGAAAGTCTATGAGACTCAGAGTGAGAAAGGCAATGTCGCTCCGGTGGAGGTAACTCGTATCAGAAGCCAACATATGCAGTTGCTTCAAGAGAAAAACTCTCTTATTTCCGAAATGATAGACTTGAAGCAATCATTACGACTAATGCTTGCCGAACCGAGACTTGCCTGCTTTCCGAAAATAGACTATGAGGGCAGCGTGTCTGCTTTGGATAATCTGACTTTGGACGCTCTTTATGAAAGACTTGCCTCTCGTGCGGATATGCAGGCGGATAAACACGATATTATTTCTGCCGAACATGAGTTGAAATTGCAGAAAGCCAATACCTTGCCGGAGGTCAGACTTACGGGAGAATGGGATAAGAACGGTAACATCGGGCATAATTTCTTTGCTATGGGAATTTCGTTCAGTGTTCCGATTTTTAATTACAATCAAGGTGGCAGAAAAGCTGCCGCGGCATTGCTTGACTCAAAGCGAATGCAATATGAGTGGAAGCGCAACAAGGCTTTGTCGGAAATATCTGCCGTATGGTCAAAACTGCAAACTAACAGACAGATAGCCGAGGAAGCAGAAAAACATTTGGCAAGTGAAAACGAAAATCTGATAACTGAAGTGGAACGCCAATACATGAGCAGGAATATTTCACTATTGGAGCTTTTGGACTATTATCAAATGTACAAGGATACTCGCTACCTTGTAATCGACAGTCGAAAGGAAGTGTTGATGTCGATGATTGAACTTGATTTGGAAATCGAATAACAAAAAGATAAAGGAGATGTATAAGAATAGAAGAATAATCAGGTGTAGTCTTGTTATGCTTTGGGTTTTGTGCTGCATTACAGTGAGTTGTGGCAAAGCCGGTAATAAAGATGGAGATAACGATGACAAGCATGCAAGGACAGACTCTTTGAAAAACATAACTGCAACGGCGGAGGTGTCGGAAGGCTGTTTGAATGATGAACTGATATTGAACGGAGATGTAACTTGCGACGAAACCAAGGTGAGTAAAGTATATATTCCGTGCAGAGGCAAAATACAGGAAGTGAATGTCGAGTTGGGAGATTATGTAAAACAAGGTCAATGCCTTGCCTCTGTCTTCTCGCAAGACGCTGCCGATTATGAGAAACAGCAGAGCGACCTTAATACAGAAATAAGATTGGCTCAGCGTGAACTTGTAATGAAGCAGGATTTACACAAAAGCGGCATGGCTTCCGACAGAGATGTGGAGGAGGCAAAGGGAAGAGTTGAAATGGCAAAAGCGGAGAAGACAAGACTTCAAAATGTGGCTCATGTCAACGGTTTTTCGGGTAAGTCGCATGCTGTTATACAAGCTCCGAAAGCAGGCTATGTTTTTGCCAAGAATGTATATAACGGTTCTTATATCGATGAGAGCAATAACGATATTCCTGCCTTTGAGATTGTCGATTTGAACAATGTGTGGATAGTGGCAGATGTGTATGAGGGCGACATAAGAAAGGTGAAGCAGGATGCCAAGGTTTATGTTACAGTCTTGGCATATCCGCATGAAACGATAGTTGGCTGTATCGACAAGATTTATCATAACCTCGACAGTCAAAGTAAGACGATGAAAGTGAGAGTCAGGTTGGACAACAGCAAAGGACTGTTAATGCCGGGCATGTTTGCCAATGTTCATGTTTTGCTTTCGGGAACAGGTAAGCGTATGTTGCAAGTGCCTGTCGAGAGCATAGTCTTTGAAAACGGCAATAATTATGTAGTGCTGTCGGATAGCAAGGGCAGGTATCGCCGACAAGAAGTCAAAGTATTACGCCAAGACGGACGATTTGCCTTTATAGAACGTGGCGTCAGCTTGGGCGACAGAGTGGTTTGCAAGAATGCTTTGTTGGTTTATAACACTCTGAAATAAGTTTCATTGATAAGAATAGCAGATAAACACAATCATGAATAAGTTTATTGATTTTATCATATCGTTCTCACTGAAAAAGAAGTATCTCGTCATCTGCCTTACGGTGATTTTGGCTGTTGTGGGTTGCTTCTGTTTTAGGGAAACTCCGGTAGATGCTTTCCCTGATGTTACAAATACCAAGGTTACAATCATCACTCAATGGCAGGGACGAAGTGCGGAAGAGATAGAGAAATTCGTTACCATTCCGATAGAAATAGCGATGAATGCTGCTCAGGAAAAGACGGATATTCGCAGCACCACTCTTTTCGGTTTGTCGGTTGTTACGGTTATGTTTGATGATGACGCTGATGATGAATTTGCCCGCCAACAAGTGTTCAATCTTATCAAAGATGCAGACTTGCCGGAGGGGGTCGAGCCTGAAGTGCAACCTCTTCAAGGTCCGATAGGCGAAATATATCGTTATACCCTTAAAAGCGACAAGCATAGTGTAAGGGAACTTAAAACTCTTCAAGACTGGGTGGTGGAACGTAACCTTCGTTCGGTCTCCGGAGTTGCCGATGTGGTGAGTTTTGGAGGAGAAGTGAAAACTTTTGAGGTGAGCGTCAACCCAAATCAACTTTCGGCTTACGGCATCTCCTCTCTCGAACTGTATGAAGCCATTGCCAACAGTAATGTCAATGTGGGCGGTGATGTTATAGAAAAGAATGCTCAGGCATACGTTGTCAGAGGTATAGGTCTTATAAACAATGTAGAAGAAATCGGCAATATCGTTATCAAGAACATGAACGGCACTCCAATTCTTGTTCGTAATGTGGCAAAGGTGAGCGAGGCTTGTCAGCCACGTCTCGGGCAAGTGGGCAGAGGTAAAGCGAATGATGTGGTTGAGGGTATTGTCATAATGCGAAAGGGCGAAAATCCGGAACGTGTCATTGCTGCTTTGAAAGAAAAGATAGAAGATATTCAGCAGAACAGTCTTCCCAATGATGTGAAGATAGAACCATTTTACGACAGAGAAGATTTGGTCAGTTTGGCTGTCAGCACGGTGTTCCATAATGTAATAGAAGGTATTCTGCTTGTTACTTTGGTAGTGTTTCTCTTTATGAGAGATTGGCGGACAACGGTTATAGTGGCAACTGTCATTCCTTTGGCTCTGCTTTTTGCTTTCATTTGTTTGCGACTAAGAGGCATGAGTGCCAATCTTCTCTCCATGGGAGCCATTGACTTCGGTATAATCATTGACGGAGCAGTGGTGATGATAGAAGCCATCTATGTCATGCTTGACTCCAAAGCTCGCCAAATGGGTATGGCTGCATTCAACAAATGTTCAAAGGTTGGTATGATACGAGGTACGGCTTGTGGTAAGGCAAAATCGGTGTTCTTTTCTAAATTGATTATCATCACGGCTCTATTACCTATTTTCGCTTTTCAAAAGGTGGAAGGAAAGATGTTCTCGCCTTTGGCGTTCACTTTGGGTTTCGCTCTCTTAGGTGCATTGCTGTTTACCATGACATTGGTACCTGTGTTATCTACCCTCTTACTTAAACGCAATGTCAGAGAGAAGAAAAATGTTTTCTTGGATTTCGTTCATCGCTACTCCAATCGTGCTTTTGCTTATTGTCATGCTCATAGTAAAGGAATGATGATAACAGCCGTTGTGGCGATGGTGGCAGGTATATCTGCTTTTACTCTTTTGGGTACGGAGTTTTTGCCAGAAATGAACGAGGGCTCTATCTATATACGTGCTACAATGCCGCAAAGTATATCGTTGAATGAGTCGGTGAAAATAGCTGATCAACAGAGGGAAAAGTTGGGCGGTTTCCCCGAAATCAAAGAAGTATTGACACAGACCGGTCGCCCTAACGATGGCACTGACGCTACGGGCTTTTACAATATAGAGTTATTTGTCAAAATGTATCCGGAGAAAGAATGGAAGTCCGGAGTGAGTAAAGAGGACCTCATAGAACAAATCAATAAGAAACTATCTGTTTATCCCGGCATTGATTTCAATTTTTCCCAGCCTATCAGCGACAATGTGGAAGAAGCCGTGAGCGGAGTGAAGGGTGCAATTGTTGCCAAGGTATATGGAAACGACTTGTATGAGAGTGAACGTATAGCAGACAAAATTGCCCGAACAATGCGTCCTATAAGGGGCATAGCCGACTTGGGAGTTATTCGCAACATAGGACAACCTGAATTGCAGATTAACATTGACGAAACAAGACTTGCACGTTACGGAGTGAACAAGGCTGATGTGCAGAGCATAGTGGAAATGGCAATCGGCGGCAAGGCTGCTTCGCAGGTGTATGAGGAAGATCGTAAATTCAATCTTGTGGTTCGTTATGACAAGCCTTTTCGTCAGGACGAGGAACAAATAGGAAAAATTTTGGTTCCGACAAGCGACGGTTCCATGATTCCTGTTAAGGAGTTGGCAGAAATCAGAATGATAACAGGTCCGCTGATTATCTATCGTGATGATCATCAAAGATACTGTGCAGTGAAATTCTCCGTACGCGACCGCGACATGGGGTCGGCAGTAGATGAGGCAAGGGAAAAGGTTGCTAAGACTATTGACCTGCCGGAGGGTTATCGCATAGAATGGAGCGGAGATTTTGAGAACCAGAAGCGTGCTTCATCTCGTTTAGCTCATGTTGTGCCTATAAGTATTTTTCTTATTTTCAGTATTCTGTATGTATTATTCGGCAATGCTCGTGATGCCTCCTTAGTGTTGCTTAATGTCCCGTTTGCCGCAGTGGGCGGCATCTTAATTCTCCTCCTTACCGGCTTTAACTTCTCTATATCGGCAGGTATAGGCTTTATCTGTCTTTTCGGAATATGTATTCAGAATGGAGTTATCATGATTATGGACATCAAGCACTTCATACGAAACGGCAACCCATTGTCTGCAGCGGTGAATTTAGGTATGCAATCCCGCACTCGTGCTGTACTAATGACTGCCATGATGGCGACCTTGGGTTTGTTGCCTGCTGCTTTGAGCCACGGCATAGGTTCTGAAAGTCAACGTCCGCTGGCTATTGTCATTATCGGAGGTCTTATCTTCTCGACTATCTTTACTCTCTTTATCTTCCCTCTCTTTGTGGAGAAGGTTTACGTCAGGACGGTTTTTGATCGATATGGACGTTTGAAACAGTTGAAATTATAAGGTTGAGGGAAATAAAAGCAGGTTTTTTTCGTCTAATATATTAAGATGTAAAAAGAATGGATAGTAAGCATATATTGGTAGTGGAAGATGAAACGAACATCTCCGATTTTCTGAAACGAGGTTTGGAAGAATCCGGCTTTGCAGTTTCGGTAGCGACAGATGGCAACGAGGCTTGGGAGAAAATAGAGGAAGCAATGGCAAACAATATGTTGCATATGCTGCTACTCGATATCAGAATGCCCGGCATGTCAGGCTTGGAACTGTGTCTGCGATTTCGGGAACGTTACGGCTTTCAGATACCTGTATTGATGCTTACAGCGTTGGGAACGACAGATGATATTGTTGCAGGTCTGCATGCAGGAGCTGATGATTATCTTCCGAAACCATTCAAGTTTATAGAATTGTCGGCTCGTATTGGGGCTCTCCTTCGTCGCACCTCTGCCTTGCAGGAAGGAATGGGAGACTTACGTTGTGCCGACCTCACCTGTAACCCCTCTACACATCAAGCGCTTCGCGGCGGCATGCTTGTGGAACTATCTACCAAGGAATACAGATTATTGGAATATTTTATCAAACACCAAAACGAAGCTCTTTCAAGAAAGCAACTTATCAGAGACGTATGGGATAAGGATTTTGATACCAATACCAACATCGTAGATGTGTATGTAAGATACCTTCGCAATAAGATAGACGATCCTTTTCAACATAAGTTGATTCATACAGTTGTTGGCGTAGGATATATGATGAAAGAATGAAATTGAAAAGAAAAAGATTTTCGGATTTGAAAGAGAGCAGTAAGATTTCGTGGATATATTCTGCCATTACGATTACACTTGTAACGATGGCAGGGGGGATATTCTATGCTCTGAGTTCAAACTATATCGAAAACCTTTATTTCAAATATTTATCGGAGAAAGCACATGCAGTTGCCATAGAACGCTTTGAAAAAGATGAACTTGATCCTGTAAAATATCGTAATGTAGTACTTCATCGTCAGAACTCCATTCCCACATCACACCAGTTGTTTGTCGATATGGAGTTTCCCGAGAAAGCACGAAATGAATTGAAAGAGTATTTGTCGAATACCCAAATTGCGGATGTTATCAAAGGAGAGGAAGTCTTTTTCCATCGTGGAGATGAAGTTGGCACAGCCTTTATATATTACGATAATGAAGGTACGTACGTAGTAGTGGTGTTGAGCCGAAATCCATACGGGGTTGAAATCAGCAGGGTGATAGGCTGGGTTCTTTTGATTATTGTATGCCTATCAGCCATAGTGCTGTACCTTATCAGCAGACTCTATGCCATCAAAGTTGTGGATCGTATTGATTGTAATTACCGAAAAGAAAAAATGTTCGTCAATAACGCTTCCCACGAAATAAATAATCCGTTAACTGCCATACAAGGCGAATGCGATATAGCCCTTTTACGAGAACGCAGTCCCGAAGAATACAGAAGATTTCTACAAAAGATAAGTTATGAAACAACACGCGTCATAGATATAATGCAAAACCTGCTTCGACTTTCACATACCTACGCCGAAAAAATAGACCGAGACATGTTTGAGTGGGTTGATGTGGGTAAACTGATGCAGCAATATGCTTCTTCCAAAGTGAATGTAAAAATAGAGAATAATTTCCACCTCATGACCCAAGAAAGTCTCCTCAGCATTGCATTGCGGAACTTGGTCGATAACGCCATGAAATATGCCCAAGAACAACCTGTCGAAATCAGCGTAAGCAAAAATATGATTGAGATTAAAGACCATGGGATAGGTATATCCTCAGAAGATTTGCCACATATCTTCGAACCTTTTTATCGTGCAAAAAATGCAGTTAACGAGTCCGGATACGGAATAGGTTTGGCACTTTCCAAAGAAATCATTTCCAAACTTGGAGGCAGACTGACCGTCAATTCGAAGTTAAACGAAGGCAGCTGCTTTGTTGTGCTATTTTGATAATACTATATTAGGAGCTGTTTTTGCATACTCTTTGAATACTATCCATGTTCGGATATAGAAAAGAAAGAAGATACGCCACATTGGAGGTATAATCCTTGGAAAGGAACAGGGAAACGAATTCATCGTTGAAATGCTTTTTACGAGACAATATGCAGCAATAAGACTTATATCATTGCTGCTTTTTTGCTTTCTACAAAGATACGCTTTGTCTAAAATCGGTAGCAAGTGGCTCTTTTCTATGCTCTCTAATGTTTTGTCCAAAGGTCTCTGCAGACGCTTAGCAAGAGCAAATAAAATATTAGTCATATATTCTATTTGTTCCATTGACTTTCCTCGTTTTATTACAGTTGAAGGATGAAAATCCCGTACAGTAGTATTTATAATCGTATCTAATTTACACATAACGATAATCTCCTTTAATTTTTTTCTAAAAAGACAGAGCAAACCGAAAGCAGAACATCAAGCTTGATTGAATGTTATGCCGAGGTGCAGCCTATCTTATGCAAAGATA